>JBCCXA010000025.1 GCA_039192515.1 Verrucomicrobiota bacterium
GAACACGCACCGAAGAATTTGGCTCTACCGAAGATCGCCAGAAGGCCAACTCCAAGGATGAAGACCCAACAGGTCTCCTTAACGAAGGCTTCCGTTACCGCGACCTCGAAGCCGGGGTCTTCATCACCAGAGATCCGCTCGGCTTTGTCGATGGACCGAATGTCTACACCTATGTCATCCAAAACCCCTGGACAAAGTTCGACCCAAGAGGGTTGAATGCGTTTGCTCAAAGTGCTGCTGCAACACCAGCACAGAGGGAACAAGCAAGAAGGGACTTTATGGATCATATGGAGGAAGCTAGGTTTATGATAGCTATTCAAGAGATCTCTTTAGCACTCCACAAGCTAATCTAAACAATCAGATCTTCCTAGCTGGTGTTGGATTAATCACGCCAGGACCTGAGGACGCTGTGATAGCTGGTGTTGCGGCGACTAAAGGAGGACAAGCTTTAGCTAAGCTAGGTGGTAAAGCTTTAGGTAATGTCTTAGAAGGTGCTTCTGATGTTGCCTCAGGCAGTGCTAAACAAACTGCTAAAGAAACTAAGCAAGCAGTCAAAGCCTTAGAAGTTGATGGTAAAGGTGCCTTAGATAAAAAAGCTGTTAAGGGTGATAATTTAGAGCATCATGAAATACCTTCTAAAGCAGCAATTCAGAAAAATGTTGAAAATTAGCTAGGCCGTAAACTATCACCTCAAGAAGCAAGAGAATTGCAAAAGCAGAATACCTCAGTTGCAATACCTAAAGAAATGCATAAGCAGCAGCCTACTACAGGTGGTAAAAACACTAAGACATAAGTAGACAACGATGCTGCTGATTTAGGTGCAGCAGCAAGAAGAGATACTAAGTCGTTCGTTGAAACTGCTAAAGAAGCTGGATTTAAAAGAGACGATATAGCTAAAGCAACTAAGGAAATTAGAGAAAAAAATAGGGAGCGTAACATTAAATGATACAAGGTGATGAGCTAATACTATTTTTGGCTAAATCTAAGGATGATAATTCACTCATTGCTTTGATTAAAAAATGCGCGAACGACTATTCTTTTGATAAGGATGAAGCAGGTTATTACTGTGTTTTGTCTGATGCGGGAATAGATTTGGTTTTTGATGAAGAAGGTCTTCTTGATACAGTTTTCTTTTATTCACAAAATCACAGAAATGAAGCGGGTAACTATTATAATGGAAATCTACCCAAAGAATTAACTTTTGAATTATCAAAAGAGGGAGTTATGCAAATATTAGGTGGGCCCTCAGAAGTAAAAGAAAAGCAAAACCTTTTTGGTTTAGAAGTGCCTGCTAGCGAGAAGTATTACCTATCAGATTGCTCAATGCACATTGAGTATAACAGTGAACAATCTGCTATGAGCAGACTTATTTTGGTAAAACCAAAAGTTGGTTAGCAAAATCCGAAGCTCCTGGCGTGCACCGGGTCTGACCTATGAATGCCAACATGCACCGTCTCAGTCCTTGCTATTGACAACTAGCTTAATCCTCCCCGTTGCATGTGAGGAAAGGAAGCTGTCATGGTCTAGTGCTTGCTTGGGGAGACATTCTCACAACAGGCCAGTATGCCACATAGGCTCTTAGCGGCTGCTCTCCGGGGGGAGGCCTCCAGCCTTAGCCCCTATGATGACATACCGGCGTATTGTGCGCAGAGCCGTTGCCCACGGAAGTCTTCTGGCTCCCGCATAGACCACGCCAGCTTCCTCCCACGCACCTCCATTGTTCATTGGCTACGTCTGGCTACGCTTGTCGGTAAACAGAGAGCCTTGTTGTCATCCTCCTTTGTCAGACCTTCTCGTCTGTTTAAGCTTTTAGGCATTTTTATAAACTTCTAATCAGTCTGGGGTTAAAAATTTTGATATCATAGCGTTTCTCATGACCTTTTCTACATGTATGGAGCGAAAAAGATTAAAAATTTTTTATTATAGATGCTTGGAATAAGCTTAAATCCCGATTATGGGCAGTGTATTGCAATGGTAACTGCTCAATTCACTGGGGAAAACCTCTCTGCTCAATCACAGAGCTCGATTTTGCAGATCTTATTGAATTCTGCTCATCCGTGCACCGTCTGGGCTGAATATTCATTAAATTTTAGGATAGTTTAAGCCTAATTTAGCTGTAAGATAGAATTAAGTTAGTGGATGCCTGAGTGGTCAAAGTGTTAGGCAAGGGCCATTATAATTAGGAGTTAAAATAGGTTTGTGGGCGTCTTGCTTAGAAGCTTATTGATTGCTTAGTGCAATGATAGGGGCTAAATAAAACTAATAAATTTAAATGAGTAAGTCCTTAGATTTATTTGAAAAAGGAAAAGATGAATCTCTGCCTTTGACTGTAGCAGAGCTAACTCATTCGGTTTGTAGCCTTTTAGAGGATCAGATCGGAACAGTATGGTTGGTTGGTGAGCTTTCGAACTACCGGCAACATTCCTCGGGACACTGTTATTTTACTTTAAAGGACTCACAGTCTCAGTTGCGTGGGGTGATGTTTCGTGGAGATGCTGCTAATTTATCTTTTTCGCCAGGAGATGGTGATGAGGTTTTGGTTAAGGGCATGATCACGGTTTATGTGCCTCGGGGAGAGTATCAAATACGCGTTTTCAATATGAGGCCCAAAGGCCAGGGTTCTTTGCAAGAACAGTTTGAAGCTTTGAAGTTCAAGTTGAGCGGAGAGGGTCTCTTTGATCAGGAAAAGAAAAAAAAATTACCTCTTTTCCCTCAAAAGATTGGAGTTATTACTTCTCCGACGGGCGCTGCCGTTCAAGATTTTTTGCGGGTGATTACTCGAAGGTGCCCTAGATTAGATATACAGATTTTTGGCGTTCATGTGCAAGGTAGCGAGGCTATTGAGGACATTGTGGATGCCATAGAGGAGTTTAACCAAAGGGCAGAGGTGGATCTTCTTGTTCTCACGCGAGGTGGGGGAAGCTTAGAGGATTTATGGTCTTTTAATGAAGAAGCTGTAGCGCGGGCAATTGCAGATTCAGAAATACCGGTAGTCTCTGCCATAGGTCATGAAGTTGATTTTACGATTAGTGATTTTGTCGCAGATTTTAGAGCGCCTACTCCATCCGCGGCTGCTGAGCTCATCAGTACTGAGGATCTGGCTTGGATTCAGGAACTGGGAGCGTTAGAGACTCGATTAGGGAGAGGAGTGGCAGCCATCATAAAAGAGCTAAGCTGGAAGTTAAGTAATTTTGCCGGGCACTATGTTTTCAGAGAGCCTATACGCCTGGTCGAGCAATCCATGCAGAGGCTCGATGAATGCCAAGAAAAACTTGAACAACAAACGTGGTTAGGTTTGGAAAGTAGGGGACAGATTTGCAATGAGTTAAGGCACCGCTTAGAAATTTGTGATCCAAAGCAGCAAATAGTGCAATTACAAACAAAAATAGACGTATTGAGCGAAAAAATAAGACTTTTGTCTCCTAGAGCCACTTTAGAAAGGGGCTACACGATCGTTTTTGATAAAGATGGAAGGGTTTTGAGGAGAAAGAATGAAATTGTTTTAGAGCAGGAGTTGACTTTAGAGTTTTTTGACGGCAATTTGCCCGTTAGCACTTTTACGCCTAACAAGGCCAAATAGGCATAAAAGACATCAAATCTTGATTAGATAGTAGATGGGAGATAAGAAAGCAGCCAAGGAAATAGCCTTTGAACAGGCAATGGGGCAACTGGAAAAGATAGTTGAGGAAATGGAAAATGGAGAGTTGCCATTAGATCAGATTATCAACAAATATGAGGATGGAATGGAGCTACTCTCAATCTGTAGAGATAAGCTAGAGTACGCAGGGAAAAGAATAGAGTTGTTAACTCGAGAGAAGTCGGGAAAAGTATCAATCACATCATTTAAATCACAAAAAGCTAAAGACAGTGATCAAGACGAGGTCTTGCTATAATTTTTTAAGAAAAAGGAAACGAAGCTATGTCGAATTATCTAGATACAATTGAAAGTCCAAGTGACGTTAAGAAATTATCTATTGAGCAGCTACAAAGTCTCGCTGAAGAAATTCGGCAGGAGCTAGTAGAGGTCCTTAGCCAGACTGGGGGTCACTTAGGCCCCAATCTTGGGGTAGTGGAGATGACCTTGGCTATGCATTATGTCTTTGATACGCCTAAAGATAATTTTGTATTTGATGTGAGTCACCAGGCCTATGTCCACAAGCTCTTGACGGGTCGTCGCAAGGAATTTCATACTATCAGGCAGCCCAATGGACTCAATGGCTTTATGCTCAGAACGGAAAGCCCCCACGACTGTTATGGTGCCGGGCATGCGGGCACCGCGTTATCTGCAGCCTTAGGTATGGCAGTTGCTAGAGACCAACGTAAGACGGATGAAAATGTAGTGGTCCTTGCTGGTGACGCTGCTTTCACATGTGGTATTACTTTTGAAGCCTTGAATAATGTGGCATCTAGTACCAAGAAGCTGATCGTTATTCTTAATGATAACGAATGGTCTATTGGTAAAAATGTTGGAGCCATTGCAAGTTACTTTAATAAAATCACGACTAATCCTAACTACGCACATCTACATGATCAGGCGAGCCGCTTTTTAGAGAAAATAGGAGGTAAGGCAGCGGTTAAAGCCGCCAGAAAAGTTGAAGAGTCAGTCAAAGGCTTAGTTTTGCCCAGCGTGATTTTTGAAGAGCTTGGCTTGACTTACTATGGACCGATGGATGGCCATGACTTGAGTTCTTTGATTAAGACCTTCGAGTTTTTAAAAGAGCAAGAGCATCCAGTCTTGCTTCATGTTTTAACGAAAAAAGGTAAGGGCTTTAATCCCGCTATCGATAACCCTAAAAAGTTCCATGGAACAAGTCCTTTTTGCCCTGATACAGGAGCAACCGCTAAAGCAAATCAAAGAACATACTCACAAGTCTTTGCGGATTGTCTAGGTGATCTAGCGGATATGAATCAAAAGGTAGTCGCCATTAATGGAGCTATGCCTAATGGAACCGCCTTGGATCGTTTTCAACCCCGCCATCCAGATCGTTACTATGACGTTGGTATTGCGGAAGAGCATGCGGTCCTTTTTGCTGCGGGTATGGCAACGAAAGGTTACAAGCCTTTCTGTGCTATTTATTCAACGTTTTTACAGAGAGCTTTTGACCAGATCGTGCATGATGTCTGTCTTCAGAATCTTCCTGTAGTTTTTTGTATGGATAGGGGGAGTTTATCTGGGGATGATGGACCTACACATCATGGCGTTTTTGATATCTCATATATGCGGTGTATTCCCAACATCGTTCATATGACGCCTAAAGACGAAGATGAGCTCAGTGACATGCTCTTTACGGCTATGCATCATCCGGGCCCTATTGCCATCAGATATCCCAGAGGTAATGGAACAGGTGTTGAGGTTAAAAAGCAACCCGAGTTGATTCCTATAGGCAAGGCGGAGGTCATCAAACATGGTGAGCAGGTGAGTATCTGGGCTCTCGGATCTATGTTAGAGCTGGCTCACGAGGTTGCTGAAGAATTAGAAAAACAAGGTTATGCTACTTCGATTGTCAATGCTCGCTTTGCTAAACCAATTGACCAAGGAACTTTAGAATTCTTTGCTAGATCGTCTGATTTGATTATTACGATGGAAGATCATGTATTAAAAGGCGGCTTTGGGTCGGGGGTGCTCGAGGAACTCCAAGAAATGGAAAAGATGGTGCCAGTAGTCAGGATTGGATGGCCCGATCAGTTTATTGAGCATGGCAAGGTGCCTGGGCTGAGAAAAAAATATGGACTTTCGGTAGAAGCGACACTTGAAAGAGCAAAGACCTACCTAAGTCATATCAAGCCCAAGAAAGCGGCCAACAAGCCCAGTACGGTAGCAGTAGCCTAGAGTATTTATTTCATGAAGATAGTCGTCGCTTATTCCGGAGGGCTGGATACGTCCGTCCTTCTTCTCTGGTTGAAAGAGAATTATCAAGCTGACGTCATTGCCTACTGTGCTGACGTGGGTCAAGAAGAAGAGCTCGATGGATTAGAGGAAAAAGCTTTATCAACGGGAGCTAGCAAGTGTTTTGTTGACGACTTAACAGAGGAGTTTGCTTCAGATTTTATTTACCCAATGGTAAGAGCTAATGCTCTCTACGAGAGCCAGTATTATCTTGGGACAAGTATAGCTCGACCTCTAATTGCAAAGAGGCAAGTCGAAATAGCAAAGCAAGAAAAGGCTCAAGCTGTTGCCCATGGTGCTACTGGCAAGGGTAATGATCAAGTGCGCTTTGAATTAGCCTTCGCTGCTTTAGCTCCTGAGCTACAAGTCATTGCCCCATGGCGGGAGTGGGATTTTACGGGACGCAAAGATCTTATCAAATACGCTAAGAGTAAAGGCATAGAGATTCCAGTTACCGCTAAAAAGCCGTACTCCATGGATCGTAATCTTCTGCATTTGAGTTTCGAAAGTGGGATCTTAGAAGACCCTTGGGTTGCTCCAAAAGAGGAGATGTTCAAGCTATCGGTCTCGCCAGAGAACGCTCCCAATAGAGGTGAAATAGTCGAACTTGATTTTTTAAAGGGAAATTGCGTGGCGATTAATGGGGAATCTATGACACCTGCAAGTATTTTAAGAAAGCTTAATAAGCTTGGAGGTAAGCATGGAATTGGTCGAGTTGACATTGTGGAAAACAGATTTGTTGGTATGAAGTCTAGAGGAGTATATGAAACACCCGGAGGTGCGATTCTTTACCAAGCACATCGCCAATTAGAAACACTTACTTTAGATCGAGAACTTATGCATATCCGAGATGGTTTGATTCCTAAATATGCTGAACTTATTTATAATGGATTCTGGTTTGCCCCTGAAAGATTGTTCTTACAGGCGGCAATAGATGACAGCCAAAAATATGTGACTGGCACAGTAAAATTGAAGCTATACAAAGGGAATATCATTACCTTGGGACGCAAAAGCTCGGTTTCCTTGTATAGTCCAGAAGTGGCCACTATGGAAGATGATGACGGAGCATACGACCAAACAGACGCAACTGGCTTTATTAGACTTAATGCGCTTAGATTGAAAAGTTGGGCAAAGGCTCAAGGTTTACGACTCAAGAAAAAAAAGCGCTAGCTCCATTACTGTGGGTGCTAAGCTCAAATCTTTCCGGCCATCCAAGCAATTAAAGAATTAATTGCACTTGTATGAATGAAAATTTTAGGCTTATAATTTTTAGTATAGAGGCGATTATATTTATATTGTAGTTGACCGATATGGTAGTTTTTCTGTATTTTAACGTAAATAGTTATGGCTGGAATCGGTAAAGCTTTTAATATTTTATTTGTTGTTGCAATCGTTATCGGTGGACTTTGTATATTTTTACTTTTTCAATATATTAATAATGTTAAGGAAGAATCGAGAAAAGCGGCTCTAAAAGAAGCGGGTAGCTCCAAGATTGAGCTAGTTAAGGTGCTTACTGCTAATGTTGATATTGAGCATGGCACGCTCGTAGAGGAGAGCATGACGAAAATGGCGGAAGTTCCTAAGGAATATGTCCCCGAAACGGCATTAACCTCTGCTGATAAGTTAGGAAGAAGATTAGCTGCTCATTTTATTCCTCAAGGCGATTTAATTCTAGATGCTAAGTTGAAAGAAAGAGAACAAATTCAAAGAGCCTCTTTGAAGATTACTCCAGGGATGCGTCTCGTTACTACATCAGTAAATGATACCAAAGCCACCGCATTCTTAATCAAGAATGGTGATTATGTTGACCTTATTGGGACCTTCACTATAGCAGATGCAGGCCGTACTGCTTTGAATCGCGTCACAGACACTGCTGTGACATTCACTTTTTTACAACATGTAAAAGTTTACGATATAATTTACGGTAATCCTGCCCCTCCACCAACAAACAATAAAAACAAGAGTCAAGTGGACCCTAGAGTAGCTAGAGGAACGACTGTCACATTTGAAGTAACTCCACAAATAGCAGAGAGGATACTGGCAGCGGAGTCTAGAGCTAGTGGTATTACTATGGTACTTAGGCGTTACGATGATGAAGAGAAAGTCACTGGCCTCGGCACGAACGTTGAGACGGTGCTCGAAGAATATCTACCCCCTCAGCCTATCATTGAAGAATCAGAAGAAGTCCTTCCACCTCCTCCCCCAACACCAACCAGAAAGACAGTATTTTAATTCATCTCTCTTAGAGGAAACTTAAATGAAAAGAAAAATCAGGATTTTAATTTGGCTGGTACTTCTACTAAGCGTTAGCCCAAAACATCTACTTGTCGCACAAGACGCTACGATTATACAAGCTTTCATAAATGAGAATATTCCGATTGAGGTTGAAGATTATAACTCTGCTACAGTTAAAATTGATAATAAGAATGTAGTGATAGATGGTTATTGGGAATATAAAGATGAGTTGGGTCAAGTTCTGGAGGAGCCGGTTATTAATTCTCAACCTCCAGCGGTGAATAATGTCCTGCTACTGGCTGCTCGAGCGCCAGGTGTCGCCGTGGTTTCTATTACTGAAAATGGACAAATTAAAGAATATAGGATTATTGTAGAGAGTCGCGTTAAGCAAAACCAGACTGAAAAAGAAATTGAAGAAGCGGTTAAGGCTTTCATTGGTGATCCGGGTGTAAAAGTTAGGGTTTTACCACCACAAAGTTCTATAGTTGGAAGAAATTTAGCAGGTGCTTTCGGTGAAGAAGCTGCAGCTAACCTTTTTGCTCCAGACCAAGGAGGCGGAACCACTATATCTCTTAGCCCTGATGGCACGTCTACTGGGGGTGGTGCTGGAAGTAGTCAAGAGGCCCTTGTGGCAGCTAGTGACTTTAGACCAACTATCATTCTTGAGGGTGAAGTTGCCAATGATATTGTCAAAACTAAAGCTCTCAATATAGCTTATGCTTATTCACCTAATGTTGTAGACTTGTTATCGGTTAAAGAGGCGGTGCAAGTGAGAATTAGAGTCAAAGTTCTCAGTGTTACTCATGATAAAGACCAAAACATAGGCTTACAATGGAGAGGAGGGAATGCAGAATCACAGAGTCGGGCTGGTCTATTGCCCGGTGGTGCACCACAGGATACTGGAACAGATGGATTAGATAGTTTTACAGCAAATAGTACTAATGGTTTTTCATGGCCATTGCTTTCGTCTGGATTTACATCTGCCGCACCATTCTGGGATGTTGTTCAAGGTAACAACGCAGTAGAAACTACTATCAATCTACTAAAAACGAAACAGGTAATTGAAGTGCTTCAAGAGCCAACTCTAACTGTGTTAAATGGCCAGCCTGCAAAAGTCCAAATTGGAGAAAACATTCCTATAGTCACGACTACTGTTGATGATGGGGTGCAAACTCAAAGTATTGAATTTGTTGAGACTGGAACTATTTTGCTAATCACACCCATTCTTTTTGAGGAGGATGTAATCAGACCTTTTGAAGATGGAACTTTTCCTACACAAGGAATCTCGCAGTTTGAAAGGACCAGGGCAGAAGATGTAGGGGATGGAAGAACAGTTAATACTGTTGATGAGAATGGTATCATTAGATTACTTGTTCAGCCTTCTATCAATACATTTTCAAGCACATTCAACGACCAACCTCGTATAACAGTTCAGCAAATAGAAACACGAGTTGCTCTTAGAGAGAATCAGTCGTTGGTTTTAGGCGGTCTATATGATCGAACTGATACGACTAATCGAGAAAGTGTGCCATTTGTAGAAAAAATACCATTAGTAGGAGAGTTATTTAAAAATCGACAAGACGACTCTGATAAGCAGGAGATTATTTTTATTATAACACCTACTCTTATCGGTATGGATGAGTCATCTGATGAAAGAAGTATCTTGACTGAAGGGAATGCTAGATTATCAGAGTTACAAGACATGATATTGGATTATGAAGAAAATGTCGTAAGGAAAGCAAAGCCGACTCGTGTCAGTGCAAGTGAGTTTATGGTGCGACCCTATGAAGAACCTCAAGGACTTGAGTCTATTGAACTCCCTCAGCGTCCTTCAGTTGAGGAAGAAATTCCTGAGGCCGTCGAAGCCACGGGAGAAAGTTCTCAAGCAGTAGATTTAGAGCCAGAAGATAGTGAACAATCTCAGAGTTTTTCGACTTCTGGTTCTAGACTAGAAATAGTGCCTAGAGATGAAGAAACTGATGGCGATCAGTAGAGAAACTATTATACTCTTTGCATGACAGATTTCTTTCTGGTCCATCGAGATCCTGAAATGGTGGGTGTCGTAACCCAGGCTATTGCCGAGGAGCCAGATCACAATCTAGCGGGTCAAGTATCAACGGGTAATGATGCAATATTCTACCTCTCTTCAAACCCCATACGTGTTCTTTTATTGCAATTAGCTCTTCAAGATCTTGATGGCTTTAGTTTAATGGACCAATTAAGGGAAAAGTACCCAGATCTTTGTATTGTGCCCATTCTTGAAGGCAACGAGGGTGGTGATGTATGGCAAAGAATATTGCAGCTTGATATGCGAGATGTGATCAATGGTCCTACCGATGTTGTCTCAGTAAAGAGTATTCTAAAAAATGCAGCTATGAAGGCTGCACAACTTCAAGAGGCTTTTGAAAATGCTGGTGATGTTCGCGGAAAGTCTTACATGATTGCAGTTGCAAGCGCCAGAGGAGGAGTAGGCAAATCAGTGTTTGCAACTAATCTGGCATTGTCTATGTGCAAGTTAGGAGCCGACGTTTCACTATTAGACTTTAGCATGAACGCAGGCGATTTTTTTACCATGCTAGATCATGTTCCTAGAAACACCATTGCAGATGCGATTACTCAAGGAGATCAATTAGACTTTCAATTATTAAAAACCCTCGTAGCTGATCATCCTTTAGGCTTTAAATTTTTGGCATGCCCCAATCAGGATTTTGATTTTTATGCTTGTGACTATGAGGTAGGTACTAATATTTTGCAGACATGTAGAGGTCTAACTGAGTATCTGGTAGTAGATACAGGTGTTTATGACTTACCAAGCACAGCTTCAGCCATAGATGAATCGGATGTTATTTTTCTAGTAACCACCAGAGATTTATCTCGTCTACTGAGCTTACAGAGACTTATCAAGAGCTTTAAGGAAAGAGATATAGTTCCTCAAAAACTAAAAGTCGTCGTCAACAATGCCGAAGTAGGAACAGAAATCACTGAGCCCGAGATTGAAAGTGTATTGGAGCATCCAGTGACTGCTTACCTCCCTAGTAACCCGCTGCAAACAACTTTTAGTATTAATAGTGGCAAACCATTGGCTCAGACTAAACCGGATCTTCCATTTATTGCGGTTATCAATAAATTGGGCGAATACACCTATGGGCATTGGCTAGAATCTGATTAGTCTAAGGTTTTTCTGATTGGAATATGAGTAACCCGGTTTGAGTATTTTAATGAAAGGAAAATCAGAGATACATCCGACCGCACTCGTTCATCCGTCAGCTAAGGTTGGTAATGGCTCAAAAATAGGTCCTTGGGTTCTTATAGAACAGGGAGTTGAAATTGGTGAGCAATGTGAGGTTTGTGCCAGAGCTGTGTTGACAGGTTCTATTAAAATAGGTTCTGAAAATCATATAGGATATGGGGCTATTATTGGTGCAGAACCGCAAGATATTAGTGCGGAGGGAGAATATGGAGGCATTACTATCGGAGATCGTAATGTCATTCGTGAGTATGTAACTATTCATTGTGCTACTGGCAAAGAATCAAATACTGCAATTGGAAATGATAATTTTTTCATGGTTGGTTGCCATATTGCCCATAACTGTTATGTAGGAAACCACGTTTTTTTGGTTAATAATGTATTACTTGGAGGACATGTAAAAATCGCTGACCATGCCTTCTTGGGTGGTGCAGCTGTGGTGCACCAGCATACAAGAATTGGGAAATTTGTGATGGTTAGAGGGCAGACTCGCTTAGGGTTAGATGTCCCCCCTTATTGCATGGCTGTTGATACAAATGTAGTGCAAGGATTAAATCGCGTGGGCCTAAAGAGAAATGGCATAGACACTGCAAGGCGTAAAGCAATACAGACAGCTTATAATCTACTTTACCATTCAGGTTACAATAGAGTTCAGGCTATTGAGGCTATGCAAAATGATTCACATTTAAAGAATCAAGACATAAGGGATTTTATTGATTTCCTGTTAACTACCAAGAGAGGAATAAGTCAACCTGAGTTTAAAAATTCTGGTCATTAGGTGAATAAAAGTTAATAAACTCAATTATTTGCCTATTTATAAAATCTAAAGTCCTGTGAAGATATCGATTGTAGCCGAAACTTTTTATCCTGAAGTGAATGGAGTGGCCATGACTATGAGGCGCACAGTCAAGCGTCTAGCTGAATACGGCCATCGAGTGCAAGTCATTCGGCCAAATCCTCACGAGGATGGTGAAGAGCGTCAATTAGGTATCTGGGAAGAAGTAAGGCTTCCCGGCTATACGTTGCCATACTACAAAGAGGTTGTCATTGGATTACCAACTTTCGGCTACTTATCGTCATTATGGAAAAAGGATAGACCAGACGTGGTCCATGTTGTTACAGAGGGTCCGCTTGGGTTTGAAGCTGTCATAACAGCTAAATTCATGAAAATTCCTGTTATATCAAGCTTTCATACAAATTTTCATGAGTACGGGAAACACTATGGAGTAGGCTGGCTGCAAAGATTTGCATTATCGTACCTAAAGTTAGTCCATAATTTAACGCGACTTACACTAACTCCAGACCAAGAATTGATTCGATCATTGGAAAACTCTGGATTTAAAAATGTTAAATATTGGGGCAGAGGAGTAGATACAGAACTCTTTAGTCCGAGGAAGAGATCTAATAAATTACGAGAAAAATTTGGCGTGAAGGAGGAGGATCTTCTCGTGGTTCAAGTAAGTAGAACGGCCGTGGAGAAGAATGTAGATTTATCTGTGCGTGCTTTTCGAGCGATCAAGCAGGCACATCCAACAAGCCGCTTTATTTTCGTTGGAGGAGGCCCCAAAAAACATCAAATGGAAAAAATGTATCCTGAAGTTGATTTTGTCGGTTGGAAAATCGATGAGGAATTAGCCACTTACTATGCTTCAGGGGACTTATTTTTATTTGCAAGCGAGACAGAAACATTTGGCAATGTTGTGACAGAGGCTTTGGGTAGTGGTTTGATTGTCTTGACCTATAACTATGCGGCAGGCCAACAATTCATTCGCAACGAGGAAAATGGTTTTGTAGTAGAAAAGGGTAATGAGGATCATTTTATTGAATCGAGCCTAAGTATTGCCGAGAGATGGAAAGAGCTAAACCATTTGAGAATAAACGCTCGTGAGACAGCTTGCTCTATTCCCTGGTCCCTGGTCTTTGAGGGTTATTTGGATCAAATTGAAGGGGCCGTAAAGGATACTGCATTTAGACCGAAACAAGAGGCCACCGCAAATACTGGGGTCTAGGTTTTAGCTGGATTTACATCAGAACTATCTCGGTTCTAAAAGCGGTTAAGCAAATTCGCATGCCTGTCATTATTTGCATGCCTCTGCTAAATTCGAAGTAAAATAGGATGTGAAATAGTGTTCGGCAAGAATAGGAATTGTTAGTGATTACTAAGGAGTACCTTTTTTCTTATCTCTAAATAACAATGCAAAAAAGATCAACACGACCAGGGCCATAATGGCTGGAATGCCCCAGATGTTCTTCCAGTTGAGTGACTGCAGCTCTTTTTTACGATTTTGACTGAGTTGCGTTTGCAGGACGGCGAGTTGTTCGCTACTAGCTACTGGGTTACTTTGGACACTTTCAATCTGCGCAGATAAAGCCTGCACCTTCTGACTATATTCTATAGCGATTTCTGATGTGTTGATTGTTTCGATATAGCCACAAAGTTTAGCTCCCGTGAACATACCAGCACCCAAGGTTACGAAAACAAGTAGTCCTTGAGCTTGGGTTCGGATTTTTTCTGATGCCATTTTATCGGTGTAGATTTGCCCAGTGACGAAGAAGTAGTCGTAGCAGATACCGTGTAATAGAATGCCACCTATGATCATCCAGGTGACTTCTGTAGAAGCTCCCATGGCAAAGAGTGCGTAACGTAGCACCCAGCACGACATGCCGATAAGTAACATCCGTTTGATCCCCAAGCGTTTGAGTAATAGGGGCATCGCGAGCATGAAAAGAATCTCTGACATTTGTCCGTAAGACATCGTCTGAGCTATAGGCAGTTCATTTAACTCCACTACGCGACTAGCCAGTTGGTAGTAAAAGGCGAGTGGGATACAGATGAGGAAAGAGCTGATTAGGAAAATGAGGTAGGAACGGTTTTTAAGTAGAACCAAGGCGTCGATTCCAAAGATTTGCCCGACGGAGACTTTTTCTTCACTGCTAGCTGGAGGTGTATGTGGAAGGAAGAAACTTAAGACCCCCAGAACAAAGGCCGAGCCGGCCGCAAGGTAAAACATGTTGATACTGCGATCCCAGGTGAGCCAGGAGATGATCAAACCTGCGATAATCCATCCGACGGTTCCAAAGACTCGTATGATGGGGAAATCTTTGTTCGCATCTGTATGCTTCATGGCGATGGCGGCGGTGAGTGAGAGAGTTGGGAAATAGGTGAGGGTATACGTGAAAAAAATGATGTTAATGGTATAAGGCTCAGAGCCAGTCTTCATGAACCAAGTAGCAAGTAGCATTAGGGCACTGCCTGCTAGATGTAGGGCACCAAGAAGTTTTTGACTCGCGTAAAAGCGATCGGCAATCATGCCTACGAAAAAGGGAGTGAACATCCCCGAGATGGGACCAACAGCATAGGTCCATCCAAAGTCTGCTCCAGTGAATCCTATTTGGCTCAAGTAATTGGGAGCGGTAACATACCAAGCACCCCAAATAAAGAATTGAGCAAACATCATCATGGCTAGTTTGGTACGAAGAAAGTGCATAGTCGGATCTTATTTGAATTCATGTAAATCTGCTAGGTTTATCTTAGAGAGCTTGTAAGACTTAGCTATGGAGTAAGATGAAGGACTTGCCAGCTTTGCGGGATTGTATTAGACAGGTATACTTACTGGTTTCTAAAGAGAAGGATTGAAGTAAAACACTTCTAGAATTACATGATTAGGCAAGAAAAAGCCGTTAAGTTGTTTGCTTTGAGTTTGTGAAAATGGTTGTGCACTTGGTGCGTGACGCGGAGAAATTGACGCTATTTGTTTACAGGGCTCATAAATTGACCTAACCGTATGCTCATAAGATGTCTTTACAATCGCTTTGATTTTTTCTAATTCCTCATCATCACGCGGTGGGAATACCTTTACCAGATCATGAGGCAATCAGCCCTCTGTCACTAAGAAGTGATCTTCGTCCCAACCTTTGTTTGTAATTTCTCGTGCGTCCTCACTACTAAGATTTAAATGCATGCTGCTATTGTTAGGATGCGAATGGATATGTACGAACTCACGGCCGACTGTAAGAGTATTATAATTATACTCCATGCTGTCATGCATCACCAGAGTGGGAGTGCCTAGCACATGGATGTCGCTTTTTTAATTCAAGACATTCGTCTATGAGAAACAGAATCCATGCTATTTATTCATTATCTCATCGGGGCCTTGGTCATTGAGCTGAGAATAGGGGATACTAGCTGTCGTGTTTGGTTGGGTATCTGAACGGTTTTTAAAATAATTAACATAATTATCTCCTACCCTCTTGCACTAACTTTATATCTTTACTAACTAATTTAATGCGCTAACTAATTTATAGCTTATTAAGAAACTAAGACAACAAACAATTATTAAGAAAAGGAGAATGGTGCCGTGAAACTCATGAAAACCCTAACTGTTATGGCTGTGTGCAACGTGATAGCGACGATGTCTTTATGGGCTTTAGATATAGAAACACGATCACTAGATGAACTGTATGCTGAGGCTTTGAAAGAAAATGGTGAATTCGTACTGCGCGCTGGCGGCGATAAGCCTGACCAGATTGATTACTACCTGGATAAATTCAAAGCACGTTTTCCCAAGTTAAAGGTAACCCATAGCGTGGATGTGAGCCTAAATCATGCCCCGCGCTATGATAATGCGCGTGCAGCAGGCGGTAAGAAGAATGTGCCAGATGTGATTCAATTTCAAACGCTTCATGACTTTGAATATTATAAAGAGCATGGCTTGATCGAACCCTATAAGCCGAAGCACTGGGATGCGGTCTTCCCAGATCACAAAGACCCGAATGGATACTGGACGAGCATGTATGGCGTGACTTTCAGTAACTATTCGAACCCCGAAGTGTTGGGTGATATCGAAAGTCCTCGCGATGCCTTGGATTATTTAAACCCCGCGCTTAAAGGTAAGCTTATTTTGACGTATCCGCATGATGATGATGCGGTACTATATCAATTCTGGCATTTAAAAGAACAATATGGCTGGGATTATCTTGAGAAATTAGTGGCGAACGATCCGAAATGGGTGCGCGGCACAGCATGGCCGTATGAAGCGATCAATAAAGGCTGGTATGGCGCAAGCTTTACGACGTTCTGGTCGTTTGAGCCGTTGCCCAATCAAAAGACCAAGTTTCAAATTCCAGAGAAAGATTTTTTCTTAACGTGGTTTCAAACAGCGGCTATCCCTACACAGGCTAAGAACAAGGGTGCTGCAAAGCTTTACATGAATTGGATGTTATCCGAGGAGTTCCAAGGCACATGGCTTCAATTCCCTGTGCGTTATGATATTGAAGCCCCAGGTGGATATAAATCCGTTCTGTATCACAACACCTCACCAGGCGACTTCCGCCGTTGGATGATGCGTCGTAATTTGGTAGAACGCTTTAGATTGCAAATGCGTCAGCTTATCGGTGAAGCCGAAGGGCCAACCCCCGTTAATATCGATTATAGTGTCAAGCCTTAAGCAAATGAGAAAGCCCGTCTCTATGGCGAGTTTTCAGTATCGTATTTTTTATTGGCTTTTTGCACCACCACACCATTATCCACGTACCATTGCTCTAGGATATCGAACAAAGGCTTTAATGTCTTAATCAAGGGCGTAGCTTGATATTCGACATGAGGCGGAATGGTTTCAAGCTGAATACGATTGACCAACCCATCTCGCAGCAGCTCTTGCAGTTGTTGCGCAAGCATTTTGGCTGACACGCCCCCGACTGCGCGCTGTAATTCATTAAAACGCAGGCGATCCGTTTGGCTAAGTTGCCAGAGGATTTCTGGTTTCCACTTTCCTGCAAAGACGCGCAGGGTGTTAGCGACGGGACAATTTGGTGTGTTATCTATTTTGTTCATATCATAAGTTACTTAGATGTTAGTGCTATATAAAATATAGGACTAGACCCAGAACAGTCAACATATCGCGGCTCTCTCTACTCTCTATCAATTATTTCGTGTCACATAGCGGCTGTATGGCAGTGCCGAAAAATCAAATTCTTGAAAAGTTAAGATTTTTAAACCACTGAAAATAAAACAGAAAAGCTGAAGAGTGTTTGGTGCAAAAACTCACAGCTTTAAAGAGAATGGGCCATCGGACAGAATTTAAAGAGATGCTGGTGTAAAATTAGAGGTCTAAGTGCTTAAGTTGGAAACTCAGAAATCTTATATTCTCGGAGCTTTAGAGGGGGAGGCTTAACTTTAAAGATAAAAAAGCTTATGGTATTAAAATCCGGCGATTTGCTGGAAACTCCCTTCATACTCTTAGCGAAGTATTGCGGGAGCAGGATTTGAACCTGCGACCTTCAGGTTATGAGCCTGACGAGCTACCTGGCTGCTCCATCCCGCGGTCTTGGATCGGATATAGTCTCACAAGCTATATACTCTGTCAACGCATCTATGAAAATTCTGTATCTTTTATTTTTGTTTGATGTAACTTTGTATGTCAGTTGTCTTTGTATTGATAAAACGAAAAGGAACATTATGGAGCTATGGGCAATAAAAATTGGGATTGTACTGGGGCTGATTGCGGTTGGGTCTATTTTGTTGCAGTACCAGGAGACTTGGAAAAGGAAGCTGGGTGTTTGGTTTTTTATCGCCACTTTCGGAGCAATTATTTGGTTTTTAACTAACAGTGGAATCGCTACTACTGCAGCTATTGTATCCTATTTTGCCTTTCCTATAGGGCAGGCGTTTATGGCGTCTAGGAGGATGAGATTTTCTCCTGAGCGGCAACTCAAGCCTGGTATTCTCAATATTCAGGAATTTGAAGAGGTGCATTTCATTACTCAAGAATTCAAGCAAGAAAATTTTAGTGTTGAAGGGGATCACTGGCTTAAGCCATCGGCTGTAGATAGAGGTTTTAGATTGCTAAAACACCGAGAAAAGCCTCTCTATGGTGCAGTAGCCGTTGCTCAACAAAGTAGTATAAATTTAGTTTATACGATGTTGGGCTCAAGGGCAACTGATGGTAGCGTATGGATTACCTGGGATTATCCATTACCTTTTGGGTTTAAAATGCCTCCACATTGCTGTTTTTATAGATGCTTAGAAGCTGACAGTATTAAGGAGCTGATTGCTCAGCACGAAGCTTTTACAGAGATTAACAAGGTAAAAGTGGGGTCAGAGGATGAACAAAAAAAGGATGTTAAAGAATTTTTCGATGAGATCTTCAAATCAACTATGGATTATAATCTTAAAATAGGAATGTTAAAATATACCAACAGTGAAAATGGTGAAGTTCTATATAGTTGGAAGGGCACCGCCTTTATTACCTGGCAGGTCCTTAGGGAGATGTTAATAGGGTAGGTATAAACTAGGTCGAAATCCTAGTTTCGGCCTTGTAGTTCCAAAGCAGATGCATCCAATATAAGACCTACTTGACCATCTCCCAAAATAGCCGCTCCGGAAAGTGCCCTTGCACTACTAAAGTGTTCTCCTAAGCTCTTGATTACTACTTCTTGTTTTCCTACTAGTTCGTCGACAAGCACGCATTTCTGTTGATGACCAGTTTCGATGACAATAATGATGCTTTCGTCAGGATTCATGTTGGCATCTTGGATACCAAAAAAATCATAGAGTCTTATGAGAGGTAGAAGCCGGCCACGGACGTTGACCATTTCACCTCTTTCATGGACTGTAGAGATGAGGTTGTTTTCTGGGCGAAATGACTCACGAACCGAAAGTGTAGGAATAATATATTTATGGGAGGCGACTTTAACAATAAGGCCTTCGATGATAGCAAGAGTAAGTGGAAGAAAGATAGAGAAAGTAGTGCCTTTACCAACTGCAGAGCTGATTTCTATTTTGCCCCGTAACTTTTCAATATTCCGAAGGACGACATCCATACCAACGCCTCTACCCGAAATATCCGTGACTTGTTCTGCAGTTGAAAAACCAGGATTGAAGATGAACTTAAATACTTCATCGTCAGAAAGTTCTTCATCAGGACGGGCCAGACCACGTTCGATGGCTTTCTCTAAAATTTTATCACGGTCTAGGCCCTTACCATCATCAACGATTTCAATAACAATATTGCCGCCTTGGTGATAAGCATTTAGTTGGACAGTGCCCTCTTCGTTTTTGTTACTAGCTTTTCTTTCTTCAGTAGATTCAATTCCATGGTCAATAGAGTTTCTAACCATATGGAGTAAAGGGTCTGCAAGTTCGTCCACAATGGTGCGGTCTAGTTCGGTCTCTTCTCCACTCATGGTTAAAGATACCTTTTTGCCTTGTTTGACGGCAATGTCCCGAACAACGCGAGTCATTTTTTGGAAAGTGGCACGGATTGGAACCATGCGGATCGACATGACAGTCTTTTGAAGATCGTTGACAATACGACTCAATTGATTGAGATTGCGCGATATACGCTGGTTGTTCATATCCATGATGTTAGGATCTTGTGCAACAAGCGATTGGGCAATGACAAGCTCACCCACTAAGTCAAAGAGGCTATCCAATTTGAGGGTGTCAACTTTTACAACAGCATTGTTTAGGGCTTGCCTTGGGGCAGTTGCTTGGTTTTGGGCTTGTTTGGAAGCTTGAGCGGGTTGTTCGGAGGCTTTAGCTTCTGGTGCTTTTGATTCTTTTTTAGGGGCTTCTTCTGCTTTTACGGGTTGTGTTTCGTTTGGGCTAGGCTGAGAACTTTGAGCTTCTACCAGTGCTTCTTTAGATTCTTGGTTGGAACTGGCGGATGATGGTGTGGCTTCGGCGTCTACGGTAGTCTCTGGCGCGCCGGCTTGTAAAGGTTCACTTGTTGGATCTGGGTCAGCAGTAGAGGCAGGAGTGCTTGGCGGCGGTGGAGCCTCTCCATTTAAAATGGCCTTTACTTCCCGAATAAGTCCCAAGGTAGGTCTAGTAAAGGGTTCCTGTGCTTTTGACCCATTTATTTGAGCCTCAATTTCAGTAACAAATTCACGAAGAGTATCGCCACCTTTAAGGATGACCTCTATTTCTCGTTGAGTAATATCTAGTTGATTTGTTCTTGCAAGATCAAGTAGAGACTCGAGTTCATGAGCTAAATTCTTAATGGGAACAAGATTTAAAAAGCCGGATGTTCCTTTAAAAGTATGGAATGCTCGGAAAATAGAGGCAAGAGTCTCTTCGTTCTTTGGATTGGTTTCTAACTCTAGTACGCCAAGCTCGATGTTTTGCAAGTGTTCGTTGGCCTCATTGATAAATTCTACAATCAGTTCTTGATCTTCATCCGGGTCAAATTCTAGGACGGGCTCTTCTTGTGGCTCTTCCGGTTCCGTGGCAGCTGGTGCCTCTGGTTCAGGGGGTTCAGGGCTTGGAGCTGGCTCGGGGGAGGTAGAAACTGGATTTTGCTCGAAGGGGTTGCCCTCTTCTACCTTTTCCTCTGGAAATGGATTCGCATCCACAGGATTTTGCTCAAATGCACTAGTATCTGGAGAAGTTTCTTCTTGCGGTTCACCACCGGGAGCACCGATGGCAGGCATCTCAGTAGGACTTGTTGCCCCTTCATTGCTGGGTGAAACAAAGCCTTCATCAGGCTCTAGACCTTTCTTAATACGAAGTAAATTTTTAAGCTTACCCAAGCATTCGTTGAGAAAAATAATGTCTTCTTCACTAAAATCTTTTAGGACATCTAGTAAGGCGTCGATTCGATTAATAGCTTCAGTAGCTATGGCATAGAAGTCGCTGTATTCGTCGTTACCAGCTGTGCTTCCCTGAAGCGTGAAAAGTATATCTCTAAGAGGTAATTGTCCTGCGCTGTTATTGGGCTCTGTAAGTACGATTTCTGTGGCAAATTGGCTAAGAAGCTGATCAATTTTTTCTAATGCTTGCTCTTCTGACATAAAGGCGAACCTCCTCTTTCAATTTAGGGGTATCGTCTTCTTTTTCTTGAACTTGAGAAAACAGAGTTAGTTTTAGGATAATCTGAACTATCTTCTAAGTTTACTTGTTAGAAAACCGTGAGGTGGCATGCTAATCCTTTATGAGCCTTGAAAAAATTGAGTTATGTCTAGGGGATTGTTCTTATGAAATTACCCTAGGAAATAAATGGCTGAGTGCTTTTATAGAGGGACTTGGTGAAATTCAGGAGGCTGTAGTCATTTCCGACAGTAATGTCTCAGAATGCATGTGGTTTAAAGAATTAATTAAATCTCTTAGCACTCATGTATTAAAATTTAAATCCTTTACGATTGAGGCTGGCGAAAAATCTAAATCGATTGATGTTTTTGGACAGCTTTGTTCGGGGCTAGCGCAAGAGGATTTCACTAGAAAAACAAAAGTTTTTGCTATCGGAGGAGGGGTGGTGGGCGACTTGGCGGGTTTTGTGGCTGCAAGCTATTTGAGAGGTGTAGAATTGATCCAGATCCCTACCAGTTTATTAGCCATGGTAGATAGCAGTGTAGGAGGAAAAACAGGAGTCAATCTGCCAGAGGGCAAAAATCTAGTAGGTGCATTCTACCAACCAGCTACTGTTTGGATAGATTTGCAAACCTTAGAAACCCTTCCTAGGCGTGAAGTAGCGGCGGGCATGGCTGAGATCATTAAATATGGCATGATTTGGGATAAAGACTTATTTGAAGAAGTCAGAAACGGGGTCCCAGAAGATTTGCAATCCATTATTAGCCGGTGTATCAAGATTAAGGCTGAAATTGTAGAAGCAGATGAGCGAGAAACTAGTGGAAAGAGGGCGTTATTAAATTTCGGTCACACAGTCGGACACGGCTTGGAGCAGCTAACAGGCTATGGAAAATTGTTACATGGAGAGGCCGTAGCTATTGGCATGATGGCTGCTGCAACTATCTCCCAAGAGCACCTAGGGTTGAGTCAAAGTGAGGTAGATGCCTTAAAGAAGGCAATCAAGTCTAATGATTTACCATCTAGTTTTGAGGGAATTTCTTATGAGTCTTTGAAGTGTGCTATGGCGAGGGATAAGAAAGCCACTGCTCAAGGGTTGAGATGGGTCTTATGTCCTAGAATTGGTCAATCAGCGGTATATGATGATGTAAGTGAGGGGGTAGTGAGAAAAGCCGTTGAGCAAATTTCTGAAGTTGCTGCTACTTGATTACGGTGAGTGTCGTGTAAACTTATAGGTAAATGAGCTTGGCTTCAAATGCCTTAGAAGCTTTGCAGTCGCTTGTATTACCTGATGAATGGCAGTTAGAAGCGATAGCAGGTCTTAGGGATAGGAATGATGTCATTGTCGATGCGCCAACCGGGGCAGGCAAAACATACATTTTCGAAAAATTTATAGATACCGCAAATCTCAATCGCCAGGCCATTTACACCGTACCGACAAGAGCTTTGGCTAACGATAAATACATGGAATGGCTAGCTAAAGGGTGGCGAGTGGGCATAGCGACAGGGGATTTAGCGGTTGATACAGAGGCTCCTATACTTGTTGCAACTTTAGAAGCAGTCCAAGGTGTTGCATTTAGGAAACCTTTACCAGCACTCTTAGTTATCGATGAATACCAATGGCTAGGAGACGAAGCTCGTGGAAATCACTACGAAGGAGTCTTGCTATCACTGCCAAGAGAAGTTCGGCTATTACTTCTAAGCGGATCAGTAGATAACCCTGAAGCAGTGGGCCATTGGCTGGTAAGGTTGGGCAGGAAAGTTCTCATTGTGAGACATGAGGAGCGTCCAGTTCCTCTGGAAGTATACGATATTGATTCTTTAGCCAGAACGGTCCCTTTGGCTGTGGAAGGTTTTTGGACTAAACGTCTGGCGGGTGCTTTGAGAGAGGGGCTAGGGCCCATATTAGTTTTTGCTCCGCATCGGGCCGATGCAGAGCGTTTAGCTAGACAAGCCGCGCGACAGCTTCCCCAACCCGATCCTTTAGTTCTTAGCAATGAACAAAGGCGTTTAGCAGGTAGTAAACTCCACCGCTTACTAGAGCAAAGGATAGCTTACCACCATAGCGGATTGACCTATTCACAGCGCGCGGGCTTGATTGAACCTCTAGCTAAAGCCGGGCAGCTTCGGTTAGTTTATTCAACGTTAGGACTAAGCGCCGGGATTAACTTTTCGTTAAGATCTGTCTTGATTACTGCGACGCAGTATATGCGTCAACAGGTGCCTGTTAATATCATGCCTCATGAATTGCTACAAATGATGGGGCGCGCAGGTAGGCGTGGACTAGACCAGATTGGTTACTATCTTTATAGTCAAAATTCTCCAAGGAAGCTCGATGCTCGTCCCATGCAATTGCAAAGAGCAAAGGTTTTGCCTTGGGCTATTTTGCTAAGGTGGCTTAGCCAGGGGGAAAGTCTCGCCAATGCTACAGATCGCTTTGCAAGGGGACTTTTTATCAAAGGGAATTTTGATCTTGGGTATGATGTTAATGAAATAAGAAGGGAAGCGGATTTTCCATGCGGGAATCTTAATCCTACTGCTAGGGCACGCTTAGTTCGAAGGAAAAGACGTCCCTTTAAGATGTGCAAAGCTTGCACGCTAAGAAAAGAATGCTCCTCCCTAGAACCGAAAGCAACTCTGATATGGCAATGGGTCAGGACGGGCCTACTAACCCGCAACCTTCAATTAACGAATCGTGGAAAGGTGGCAGCATTATTTCTTGGACCTGAAGGTTTGGCTGTAGCTGCGGCATTAGAAGATGAGAAGTATCCCATTGATGATTTAGTCTTTGAACTAGCAAATTTATTTGGAGGAGAGCGTTTTTGTGAGAGTGAGTCACGTTGGGGTGGACGTTTGGCTATTGTATGCGAAAAGGCCTATAAGCGTTTTTCTGTAGAGGGTTACTTGCAGTGGGGCGTACCAGTTCACTATGGTGCCGGAGCCTCAGAGGTCATTGAAAAGATCTTTTATGGTGAAAAGCGTAAGGGACAATTGAAAGGTGAATTTGCTGGGGTTGGGGATATTGACCGCTTGCTTACGGAGTGGCGAAGTCTATTGCGGCAGATTATACATGCGCCAGAGTTAGATCTGGTTCGGTGGAGGGAGTTGCAAGAAAAAGCAAAGCTGTGTCTTTCCCATGAAGTAAGCATGATCAATCCTACTTACCAACCATTAACTGAGCAGCAGACTCGCCACGTAGACCATCGTTTGCGTTGGAGATAATACTATCTCTCACAATTTTAAGTTCTCAGTTTCAGGGATAGATTCGAGAGAAGCGCCTCGATAGCCTTCAGGATCGAAGTGAATTTCTCGAAAACCGATTTCTTGCAGCATAGGTGTTAGTTTTTTTTGTAAGGAGGGTCGAAGAAGTTTGGCAGTCTCTTGTGGAGATACTTGCAGGAGTGCTGCATGGCCTTGGTGTCTGACACGCAAGATGCGGAAACCTTCTCGGCGCAGAATATCTTCTGCAGCTTCTACTTGTTGCAGTCTTTCCGGCGTCACGCGAATCCCATAGACGATTCTCGAGGATAGGCAGGGTGATGCCACTTTGTTAGATACAGTGAGACTAGCTTTCCTGGCTAGGGCTCGAATATCTTGTTTTTTTAAGCCCGCTTGACGAAGCGGAGCAAGGATTTGAAATTTCTTGGCAGCAAGATTTCCGGGACGTTCCTGTGCTAGGTCGTCTAAATTTTCTCCATAGCAGATTTTTGAATAACCTTTATCTAGAGCAAATTGTTGCATGCGGTTGAAAAGCTCATGCTTGCAGAAATAGCAGCGGTTTAGTGGGTTTGCAGCATAGTCAGGGTCTTTGAGCTCTTGGGTTTGGATAATCTCTATAGGAATTTGATGATCTTTGGCAAATGCTTGAGCAGCCTCTTTTTCGGAACGGGCTAAGCTAGGAGAGTCTGCAAGTATGCCTAAGGTTTTGTTTGGAAGAGCCTGCCAAGCTGACCACAACAAAAAGCTACTATCTACTCCTCCGGAGTAAGCAATAAGAGGCTTTTCAAGTTGCATTAAAATTTCTTGGAGCTTTTTTTCTTTGTCGCTCAAAGATTCCATCACTTTCTTATAGCACAGATGTAGATAATTCTCTATAATTTTAGTTCTTTTGTTATGGCATTGGTCGTTCAAAAATATGGTGGCACATCTGTTGGCACTACAGAGAAAATTCGGCACGTCGCTGAGCGAGTTGCTTCGTGTCGTGCAGAAGGGAATCAGGTAGTTGTGGTGGTATCTGCTATGTCTGGTGTCACCAACCGCTTAATAAAAATGGCGGCTGAAGTGTCTGATGCTCCGAGTGATCGTGAAATGGATATGCTACTTGCTACAGGCGAGCAAACAACAATCGCTCTGACAGCCATGGCGCTGCATAGTCTGGACGTCCCTGCTATTTCTTTAACAGGAGCCCAAGCCGGTATTGTAACAGACGGGGTTCATTCCAAGGCAAGGATTGCCAATATTACGCCTACAAGAATTCATGAGTTGCTCGATGCAGGAAATGTTGTCATTGTGGCAGGTTTTCAAGGACAGACTATGCAGGGGCAAATTACAACCCTTGGGAGAGGTGGTTCTGATCTTTCTGCCATTGCTTTGGCAGCCGTTATTGATGCGGATCTATGTCAGATATGCACAGATGTTGACGGTGTTTATACCGCTGATCCTAGAGTCGTCAAAGATGCTCGCAAGATTCCAGAGATTTCGTATGAGGAAATGCTAGAAATGGCGAGCCTAGGCTCAAAGGTCATGCAATCCAGAGCCGTTGAGTTTGCTAGTAAATTTAGTGTTATATTCGAAGTGAAGTCTACATTTAATGATAACCAAGGAACGATCGTGAAAGAAGAAACAGCAAGTATGGAAAATGTCGTGGTGCGTGGCGTGAGTGTTGAAAAGAACCAAGCTAAGGTAACCATAGCTGGAGTTCCGGATAAGCCAGGTGAGGCTGCTAAGCTATTCAGCAACATTGCTAGGGCAAATGTCAATGTAGACATGATTGTACAAAATGTCTCTGTAGAGAATAACCAAACAGATATTACTTTCACTTTTAATAAGGCAGACATGAGTGTTCTGAAAGAAATTGCCGGGGCATTTTCAAATGAAATAGGAGCCAGAGATCTTGTCATTGAAGAAGGTGTCGCGAAGTTATCGGTGGTGGGGATTGGAATGCGCAGTCATAGTGGAGTTGCTGCTGGCTTGTTTACAGCCTTAGCGGATAAAGGTATTAATATTCAGATGATTAGCACGAGCGAAATCAAAATTTCTGTAGTGGTAGACGAAGCCAGCGCCGATGAAGCGGCAAAAGCTACCCATGAGAGGTTTTCTCTTCAGCTTGAAAAACCCATAGAGGTTTAATTTCTTTTCGCCTTTTTCTTTCTTATCCTCCCACAGACTATGGTTCATGGTATAGCTTGCGAACTCCAACTTCGAAAGAATCATAAATCACAATGAGTATCCTGATGATAAACTATTATATATAGCCGTTGTTTATAACAGTTGCATGAAGAAGTATCTCTATTTTGATCATTTAGCTACAACACCCCTTGATCCGGTGGTGAAAGAGGCAATGGTGCCTTTTTTAGATTACAAATTTGCGAATGCGGGGGGGATGCATAGCAAGGCGTTATTAGCTGCTGATGCCATTGTTGAGTCGAGGGAAAAAGTTAGGCAAGGCATAGCTGCTGCAAAA
The DNA here is from genome assembly GCA_039192515.1 of Verrucomicrobiota bacterium. Taxonomy (NCBI): domain Bacteria; kingdom Pseudomonadati; phylum Verrucomicrobiota; species Verrucomicrobiota bacterium. Next base: position 26,858 of record JBCCXA010000025.1, read on the forward strand.
GTAGAAGAGATCCTATTTTGTGGCAGCGGAAGTGAAGCGGCTAACCTCGCGATCAAAGGGCTCGCTTTTTCAGAGTTATTTAAAAGAGATAAGCGAAAGCATCTTGTCATTTCCAATATTGAGCACCCTGCTGTTTTGCAATCCACTTTATTCTTGGAGCAATTAGGTTTTGAAGTGACGCAAGTTCTAGTAGATAGCCATGGTGGGATCGATCTAGATAGTTTTAGCCAAGCCTTAAAAGAGGACACTTTGTTGGTCAGTATTCATCAAGGCAACTTCGATCTTGGAACACTACAGGATATTTCAAAGATGGGCACTTTAGCACATGAATGTGGCGCTAAGGTTTTTTGCGATGCTGCTTTTTCATTTGGTTGGCAACAGATAGATGTCACCAAACTAGGCGTCGATTTACTTAGTCTATCCCCGCACCGTTTTTATGGACCTAAAGGAGTTGGCATTTTATATGTCAAAGAAGGGTTAGAGTTACAATCACTTATTCATGGGGGTCGACAAGAGTTTTCCAAAAGAGCGGGTACTGAGAATGTAGCAGCTATTGTGGGTGCAGGCTATGCGGTTGAACAGGCCATTAAGAAATTTTCTAGTATTTCTGAACTTAGAGACAAACAGACTCAGTTATTTGAGTTGCTTAAAAATAGAATTGAAGGGGTTGGTTTGCTTGGGCCTTTACCAGGGATGAATCGATTGCCGCATCATTTGAATCTTACTTTCGAGGGTATAGAGGGAGAGGCCTTGATGCTATTACTGGATACCAGAAAGGTTGCGGTAACGAGTGGCACGGGTTGCCAAACAGGAAGCATGAAAGGCTCTCATGTAGCGCAGGCTATCGGCATTACCGATGAGCTAGCTAAATCATCTATACTCATAGGACTCGGAATAGACGTTACAAGCGAAGATATAGAAGAGTTTCTCGAACGTTTAGAAGCCTGTGTCAGTAAATTACGCAGTATGTCACCAAGCTGGAAATCCAGTTAGGTTCATTTTAGAAGCGATAAGTAAGGCTTGTGGTCATACCTCCGGAGTAGTCCTCATAATCTGCCTCATTATCAGCAAGACTGGACTCGTTGTTCGTCCATGTGAAACCGAGTTTTGCTGTAAATTCATCAGAGAAGCGATAACTAACGTTGATTCCTGCATAGTGCTGTAAATCTAAACGGTTGCTATGCATATAGTCGTAAACGTAGAAACTATAATAAGGCTCAATCATTAGCTTATTTTCGAAAAAGAATTGGCGGATACCAATGTTAACAAGGTTACTATGGTGATCAAACTCTCCAGGTTGATAAAAACGAGCGTTATATTTATAGAGATAATAGATACCCGTATTTGTTTTACTGTTTAAAGTAAAGTAGTCACTGACACCTATAGTAGGTCCTATAGAGGCACTTGTTCTTTTTCCAGTATCCCATGACTGGTAGCGAAATACTTCTGGACCAAAGAAGACGTCGGGTATCCATTTGTATTCAGGGTGGTAAGTTCCATAGATACGGTTGAAAACACCCCATCGGTTTTGCTCATCTACACCTTCGTATATCAGATTATTCACACGGGTGAGGGTATCAATGGTGAAGGTCTCGTTAGGCATGTTGGTGGTTGTGTAAAACTGAATGGCAATATCATGTACGAAAGATCCTTCACCATCACCGTCGTCAAAGTTAGCATTACTGTGATATTCAAGATCGTTGAAAAGCGACAGAAACATTCTTGTCTTGAAATCCTTCACGATCAGAAGGTCAAGCATTCCACTATCTGCATAGATTTCCTCCTGGATATCCTTATTTAGGTCGGTAAGTGAACCATCAAGGGCTGTTTGACCTAATTGACGAAGGTCTTCTTGCTGTTGGGCAACTGTGTTATCCTGAGCCTGGCTCCATAAAGCAGTTAGAGTTAGGAGAAATAGAATTGAAATAATAGTAAGTTTCCAAGATCTCATAATAGGGCAGTTAAATGATACTCCGATAAGTCAGTATATAACGTGAGTTTAACGCCCATTAATATCAATATCAGGAGTAATGGTATCAGGTACTTCTATTGCGGGAGGTGGCGGAGGCGGTGTATTGTTTTGAGGAGGACCTTCCGCAACGATGGGTTGTTGCGGGGATATAATATCCTCAATCACATTACGATTCTCAGGGTTAATGTTTGGGTTATTGGTATTCAGTGCGACTTTGATCTCTCTGAGAATCCTATCTTGATAACTAGAGCCTATAAACTCTCGAATCAAACCGATTGTGCTAAGGCCACGCTCTACATCGAACTCTTCGACTTTACCGCCTGCGCCATCAGAACCTACAATAAATACTTCTCCTTGATTCAATTTAACAGAACCGATGGTGCATGTTCCTTCATAGATAAATATAGCAACATTTCCGCTTGGATCGATCTGAACGACGACGGTTGTTCCGGTAATGGCGGCAGTGACACCTGCGGCACGGATGGTAGTAGTCCCTCTTCCTTTCGGAATATTAAAAAGAGCGGACCCTCTTTGCATGGTGATTTCGCGACTTTGAGGTTTGAAGGTGAATGCTGCATGTGAGCCGAGGCGAGTGACTGTTCCGTCATTAAAGAAAAGTTCAGCTTTAGACTTCGTTCCCGTAAGAACGGCTTCTTCGCGGTTAACAACATCGCCTTTAGATGCCTCTTCCTTTGCAGGGTTTCTTTTTTCTAGATCTGCTACATTTGCCTTAGCGACATCATTTTTAAGAAAAGTGATCTCGGCAGAAGTTAATTGGGAGCTTTGAGCGAAAAGCTTGTGACTGAAGAACAGAATCATGCTCGAGAGCACAATCGCTAACGTCAGAGAATGCTTGATTAGTCCTAGGATAATTAGCGGACAGCTAAGCGTATGATCATTTTCCTTCATTACAAAGCAACATATTAATGAGGAGAATATGCTGCGCAAGGACGAAATGAGCTGATGCTGATTTTTTGGGGAATCTTTTTATTTGCTCATGCCTCGAATAGGTGAAGAGTAACCGGTCAGTTCGGTATAGCCATAACCTTGGGTTTGCTGACCTTGGACTTTTCCGGAAATTTGGCATGTTCCTTCCCAGTAACTCATTGATTGAAAACGAGTTACCAAAAATTCTTGATCGTTTTTTTGCGGCTTAATCAAGAGTTCAAGCTCAAGGGGGGAATATTCAATCTTCCAAGTGGATGGGTATATGGCACCGTTATGAGAGCTCTTCCATGTATCTATGACATGGAAAGTAATGCTTTTAGGGTCTAGCTGAATTAATGAGCCATCTGGTTGAATCAAAACGCCCTTTGACCATTTTTTTACTTGGCCTAGATCGTTTCGCAGTTGGTAAAGCATTAGCTCTTGATTACTGTCGAGTTGGATAGAAAACCAGTCCCAGCCGACTATACTGCTTGAAAGAACGTTAGTCATGAATTCGTGATCGAACCAACTGTTTCCTTGTACTTCGTAGTTTTGATCACCAATTCTTATGGTTCCTTGGCTTAGTAAACGCGTGTAGGAGTAATAATAGGAGGCCTCTCCTTCAATATCGGTCTTACGGCTGAGACCTCGCTGGCCTTGCAAGACCATAGGTTTTGCCGAGTTTACTTCAAGCTCTAGAGCAAATTCCGACTCTTTAGCCCTTAGCTTAAATTGATCTTTATCAAGTTGTTGAATTTGCCAATTATTCAGACGGATATCCATTTGCTCCTGACTATACGCTGCTTGATCTAAATTGCCTCGTGATACTTTTTCTGCTGAATAAAACTTTTGGTCGGACACGTCTGTAATTGCGAAGTGAGCAAAGTAAATGTCTCGTAAAGACCAGCTGCTATCTAGGACACTGGGGCTCGGTTGAACGCCTTGACGAAAGAATGTTAGTTGATAGCCGAAATGTTTGTCTGAAGCACTGCATTTCAGATTTCCCGTGTAATACCACCATTCCGTTTTAAATTCAGGGTGAGCTCCGTGATCCCTAGGAAACGTCCACTCCCTTGGTTCAATTGCCCTTGCCCATTCCTGTCCATGTAGTGCTTGATAGGATAGAGCTAGCCATAGAGACCCGATGATGAGGCGTAAAAACATGTGATTCGAGGATTGCACATTTTAGGTATTACTCAAGTTTACAAGATGAAGAATGATATGAGCCATAGCCTATTTTCATTTAGTGTTGCTCGGGATTGAAAGGTATCTAATAGTATCTCTTTTATGAGATGAATGCGCCTGCGATTTGTTTAGATCATGTTTCTTTTTCCTATGGACAGAACTGGGTTCTCAAAGATGTGAATCTAGATTTACCTGCTAATGAATTGACTTGTGTAGTGGGGCCAAATGGAGGAGGCAAAACAACTCTGCTTAGACTTCTACTAGGACTCTTAAAGCCCTCTAAGGGAAGCATCTCTATTTTTGGAGAAAGTCCGCAGAAGCAACGAAATCAGATAGGTTATGTGCCTCAGCAATTACGCTTTGACTTAGCCTTTCCGGTGAGCGTTGAAGATGTAGTCTTAATGGGATTATCCGGCACCAGAAAGTGGGGGTGGTACCGTTCTGCAGACAAGCAGGCTGCAAAAGATGCCTTAGCAAAAGTCGATCTCATAGATAGTATTCATCAACCATTTGCAGAGATTTCAGGAGGTCAAAGACAACGTGTCTTGATTGCTAGAGCATTGGTGAATCATCCCAACTTAGTGCTTCTTGATGAACCAACGGCCAATATTGATCCACTCAATGCTGAGAAGCTTTATGAAACGCTGCACACTATCAAGAATGATATGACTTGTGTATTGGTGTCTCACGAAGTTGAGTTCGTGACATCATTGGTTAAGGAAGTGGTATGTGTGCATGGAACGGTTGAAGTTCATCCCACTGAAGAAACAGGAGCTAATAAGATTGCCCATATTCTAGGAACAAAAGTGAGGAGAGTGATCCACGAGCGACACTTACCTCCAACAGAGCACGACCATGATCATTACTGAGTTTTTTCAAGACCTGTTTGATCCATCATTAGCTTTCTTGAGAAATGCACTTTTGGTAGGTTTATTAGGCAGCGTGGCATTTGGTTTGGTTGGGGTGCTTGTTGTAACTCGACGCTTGACTACAACCACGGGCGCTATTTCTCATAGCCTATTAGCAGGAATAGGTTTTGCTCAGTACTTGCAAGCGGTCCACCAGATCAGTTGGGTCTCAACTTTATTCGGTGCTTTAGCCATGGGGTTAGTAGCTGCAGCGATATTAACATGGCTAAAGTTTCGAGGTGTTCGCGAAGATACAGCTATCAGTTGCTTATGGTCAGTAGGCATGGCAGCCGGTTTACTTTTTTTTCATTTTACTCCAAAATATGTAGACCCTATGAGCTATCTGTTTGGAGATATCTTGCTAGTAACTTCCCAAGACTTGTGGTGTGTTTTAATTCTAGATGTCGCTATACTTCTATTGTTTCTTTTATTTCAGAATCAAATTATAACGACCTGTTTTGATGAAGACGAAGCCCGGCTCAGAGGTCTTTCAGTTAAGTGGATATACTTTTTGCTTATGGCATTGATTTCCATCACCGTAACCCTTATGGTCCAGATTGTAGGGATTGTCATGGTTATTGCGCTACTTACTATTCCTGCGGCGGCAGCGGGTTTATTTACTAAAAAGCTTTGGCATATGGCAGCACTGGCCAGCTTAATCTGTAGTTTATCTGTTTTCTTGGGAATGATTTTTGGCTATCAATGGCCGACAGGTCCTATGATTATCTTAGTAACAGGTGGGTTTTATTTGGTCTTACAGATTGTAGCCCGAACAATCACATAATGAGCTTCATTATTTTCGCACTAATTTTTTAAAAAATTTGTTGAAAAATTTTGGATGATAGATGACTCAAACGGAGTCCTAGCCTCCTGCTTCTATTTTTTAGACTTTTGCTTGATGGTAGGTCTCTTTCTTTCCACTTATATTGGTGTTTAAAACAAAAATCGTCTATTTCTGCAGACTGTTCCAGAAATGGAACTTCGGCCCCTTCAATTACTTTTACTGTTATTAGCTTTTAGATCTCATGTTCTTACTCTACAAACGTCGACGTTGGGCAGAGCTTAGTAGTTGCTCCTTCGTTTTCCCGTAAGAGCTATGTCGAGACATTTTGATTGATAGCACCTCTTCGTCTCCAAATACTCGATCTCTCAAGCTTTCCTCATCTCGATCAATTTCTAAGAAACAATGTGGATTTAAATTCGTATTCTTTAGGCTTGCCGAATAAACGAACTTGGGGCCATTTATTTATTGATTAGGCTCATGGTCCAAGTTGGTGAGGTGCTGAGTTTAAAGACAGGGTTAGAAATCATGAAATTTATCTAATCTCATTTATATCTTGCTTTGACATTCGATGTTCTGATGGTAATCATCATTTTCAGAATAGATAAGGAGGAAATAAGGCAAGCATTATGGTTGAGAATGAGATTATCGAATTATTTGATAATTGGAATGAGGCACTTCAGACTGGTGATCCCAAAAAGGTTTCGGCTCTTTATGAAGGTAACGGAATATTACTTCCGACTGTCTCCAATAAAGTACGTCATAACCACGAAGAGATTGAAGATTACTTTGTTCAATTTCTGGCTAAGGGTCCTAAGGGAAAAATTGATGAATCAAATATTAGAACTTTTGGTGAAATGGCCATTCATTCGGGTGTTTACACTTTTACGTTTAAGGATGGGCAATCTGTGCAGGCGAGATTTACTTTTGTATACCGCTGGAATGGAATGCGATGGAAAATCGTAGAGCACCATTCTTCACAAATGCCAGAATAATAAAAAATGACGACTAAAGTGGTTTCGATAGGGAATCTTTTAGTAGTAAAATAGCCTTAGCTAAGGTGGTGGCATTTCGGGTCTGGGTCTAGTTTTTTAGCTCGAAGCATTCGTTACGTCTCGATGTAAAGATGTTTGGTTAGATTGAACATTTTTATTATGTTTTAAGATATACTATCATATAGTTGAAAAAGGGGTGAAAGGAGAATTATGTCTACGACTAAAAACTTAGATATCTATTTCATGGATGCTCGTTCAAAATTGATTGATATAGCGGCATTTATGGACCGTGTAGAGCTGAAAGGCGAAAATGACTACAGGTTTGAAGCTTTCCAACAAGCCTTAAAAGCTATAATCGGAGAGTCCAAGGGGGCAAGAACCAAGAAAGTCTTAGAGATATTCAGTGATCGCACAATAGAGCCAATTGACCAAGCAGGGATGAAAGGCGCAGCTGGTGCATGGAACCCTGAAAGTGATGGCAAATCCAAATAAAGCGAATTACTTTTCATGAATTACATAGAGCCTCATGCGCACATGGTTAGCAGAACGACTGATGATTATGTTTCTTTAGTTACGGCTGGTTGTTTGGCTGTTTGCGAACCGGCTTTTTGGGCGGGTTTTGATAGAAGCTCATCAGCAGGATTCTATGATTATTTTTGTCAGTTAACGAAGTATGAGCCTCAGCGCGCAGCGAAATTTGGATTGCCTCACTATTGCTGGCTGTGTCTAAATCCTAAAGAAGCTGAAAATTTAGTTTTGGCGAAAGAGGTATTGGAAGTTATGCAAGAATTTATAGGTGCGTCCAATGTACTCGGTATTGGTGAAATAGGTCTCAATAAAAATTCTAAAAACGAATTAAAAATTCTTGAAAGGCAAATCGAGATAGCAATTAAGTATGACCAGTTGATACTGGTTCATACCCCTCATCTGGAAGATAAACTCAAGGGAACTAAGCTGATCATAGATTGTCTACTAAGTTATTCTAAGGTAAAGCCTGAGCAGGTGATCATCGATCACGTTGAGGAACATACAGTTCAATTAGTTTTAGATAAAGGGTTTTGGGCTGGGATTACGTTGTATCCTGAATCTAAGTGCACGTTTCCTCGTGCAGTGGATATGATTGAGCAATATGGCAAAGAGCGAATTTGGATGAATTCTGCTTGTGACTGGGGAGTGAGTGATCCAATAGCTGTTCCTAAAGCCGTGATGGAAATGCGTAAGCGTGGATTTGGTAATGATAGCATCGAAAAACTTGTTTTGCATAATCCTTGCGAGTTTCTTGGCCAGTCGTCTAATTTTGTAGATCCGAGGTGGATAAGTAATTATGTCTGATACCTATGAGATTAGCTACTACACAACATCTGGCCTATTGCACCAATATCCACCGAGGCGAAGACTGGGAAGAAACCTTAAATAACTTAGATAAATACACACTCGCTGTCAGAGAGCGTGTATGTTCACAAGATGAGTGGTATGCAATTGGCCTTCGCTTGAGCGCACAAGCTGCATTCCAACTAAGTGACGGCAAGGAGTTGCTAAATTTTCAAAAGTGGTTGGAGAAGAATCGTTGTTATGTCTTTACAATAAACGGTTTCCCATATGGAAATTTTCACGGTTCACGCGTAAAAGAAAAGGTCTATGTACCTGATTGGACAACCCACGAACGTTTGGAGTACACCAAAACTTTGTTTGATATTCTCGTCGAGTTATTGCCTAGTGGATTGAGCGGTAGTGTCAGCACAGTTCCTGGTTCATTTAAATCTTTTATCCGTAGAAGCGAACAAGAAGAAGCGATCTATCGTCAGATCAGCACTTGTGCTCAATACATAGACAAAATTTCCAAAGGCTCGGATTTACATCTAGGTTTAGAACCTGAGCCTTTGGGATGGATAGAAACGGTTGATGAAACCAAGCAATTTTTCGAACGACTGCGTCAGCAATTACCTGAGGAGCTTTGGTTTCGGGTAGGGGTAAATTATGATACGTGCCATATGGCAATTGAGTATGAGGATGCAAATCAGGCTATAGAAACTCTACATAATGAGCAAATTCGTCTAAGCAAGATTCACCTAAGTTCTGCGTTGAAATTGCGACCAAACCAGGAATCAATCGCACATTTACAAAATTTTCTAGATGAAGTTTATTTACACCAGGTAATAGCTAGAGACAATGAAGGTGGCCTTACTCGATATTTTGATTTAGATGAAGCGTTATTATTATCTCCAGAGGAATATAGTAATCATGAAGAATGGCGGATCCATTTTCACATTCCTTTGCATACACCAGATCACCCAATTCTAAAAAATACATCAGATCATTTACTAAAAGTGATATATCTTTTGAAAGAGAACGTCTCTCTGTGTTCGCACCTGGAATTTGAAACATATACATGGGAAGTATTACCTCAAGAGATGAAAAGTGCAGATGTTGTCGAACAACTGGTTGCTGAATATCAATGGTGTTTGGAGAAATTGAAACTATAAATTTTGTGTTTAGGTCTCGTGTCATCAAAAATGAAGTTGCTACACACATTGTTGATACTTGGACGTATATCCAATCTTCCCACAGTTTGGTCAAATATTCTCTGTGCTTGGTTTTTGTGTGAGCAAATTATTTCCAGAGATCTCTTTTTTATAGCTCTAATCATCAGTCTCGTTTACATCGGTGGTATGTATCTTAACGATTATCTTGATGCAGATTTTGATGAAATACATTGTTCTGAACGGCCTATCCCATCAGGTAAAATCAATAAGCTTATGGTGCTTGTACTTGGCTTGCTCTGGATGGTTGGCGCTATTCTGATCACTATGATTCTATTTGAACACACTAGTGTGACATGGCTGGCGCTATTGGTTGCAATGGTTTGTATTTATAACTGGATACATAAAAAAACTCCTTTGGCTATTTTGGCAATGGGTGGGTGTCGATTCCTTATTTATCCCATGACAGCAAGCATTTTTAGCGCTGAAGTTTCAGTGAAGATTTTTTGGGCAGGGTTGGGGATGTTTTTGTATATTGTTGGTCTCTCTGGAGTTGCAAGAAGTTCTAATGCACAACCTGTTTTAAAGATAGTCTCCGTTGGTTTCATTTTAGTTTCAATTACTTTGGTCTTTTTGACTGCTGATTTGCAAATCAGTGGGATGAGCATAATTTCTTTAGTGGCTCTACTATTGGGTGCTGGATATTTTCTTTTTGTGACTAGGCCTATTTCTGTGGGAACAATTGTAGAAGGGCTACTTGCAGGTATTATTTTGCTAGATTTTTTGAAAGTATCGTGGTCTGTAGGCATCGAGATAACTTTTGGGAGTATATTCATAGGGCTTTTTTTGCTTAGCTTATTGGCGCAAAGAAAGATTCCTGCCAATTAATAGGATAGTGTAAGATGATAGATGCCTTTTTTAGTGAGAAATTTACGGTTACTTATGAACATCGGTTGTATTTCACTAGAGACAGCTTTAATGCCAAGAATAGTCTTCTACAAGACTTGATTTGTGAAGCTGATCAAAAAAGTAAAGTGCTTATTGCAGTAGATGAAAAGGTCGCACGGGCAAGCTCTGAACTACTCCAGTCTATCCATTCATATATGGAGAGTAACGCTGATTTATTGGAGTTGAGAGATCTCATTCTTATGCCAGGCGGTGAGTTGCTGAAAAACGATGATAAATATCTAAAGCTGCTATATCATAAAATTGAAGATGCTAGATTATGCCGACATTCCTATGTAATTGCATTAGGAGGGGGGGCTTTGCTTGATCTCGTAGGTTATGCTGCAGCGACTGCTCATAGGGGGGTAAGACACCTCCGTATGCCTACCACCAGTTTAAGCCAGGGTGATGGAGGGGTAGGTGTCAAAAACGGCATCAATTTTAACCATAAGAAAAACTTTATTGGAAGCTTTGCTCCTCCCTACGCTATTATTAACGATCTTGATTTTCTCAAAACTTTACCACAAAAAGATGCTCGTGGAGGACTTTCGGAAGCTATAAAAGTTGCTCTCATCAAAGACATTAAATTTTTTGAATGGATCGAAGACAATCTTCATGAACTTAAGTCTTTTGAAGGTAAAGCGATAGCTTATCTCATACAAAGAAGCGCAGAGCTGCATATTCGACACATTACAGGTAATGGCGATCCTTTTGAAACAGGTTCTGCGAGGCCTTTGGACTTTGGGCATTGGTCAGCACATAAACTTGAGCAAATGTCAGACTTTGAAATGAGTCACGGCGATGCAGTAGCAATCGGCATTGCTCTAGACACGATCTACGGGCATCTTCTAGGAAATCTTAATGAGGGAAAGCTCAATAGGGTTTTGTCCTTGTTGTCTAAGCTTGGGTTCCCCTTGTTTTGTGAAGAATTGGGGCAAGGAGAATTGCTAGAGGGTTTATTGGAATTTCAAGAGCACATTGGAGGGGAGCTGACGATTACTCTACTGGATGATTTAGGAAAGTCTTATGAAACGCATCAAATGATCTCAGAAAAGATCGTAAGTTCTGTGGAGTTTTTGAAAAATTGGACCCAGAACACTCTATGCAAATGAAAAGAACAGCTATTCTTAATGTAGTAGGACTTTCCTCAGCACTCATTGGAAGTCACACTCCTCATATCAGGAATTTTTTAGAGAAGGGCTTCCACACCATCATTAAGCCAGCATTCCCAGCTGTCACATGCACTGCTCAAGCTGATTATCTTACAGGCGTTCGACCCAATGAGCATGGCATAGTTGCTAATGGTTGGTATGATCGTGACTATGCTGAGCATTTTTTCTGGAACCAGTCTAATCATTTAGTTACTCACAAAAAATTGTGGGAGGAGTTACGAGAGACTCATCCCGATTTCACCTGTGCCAAACTCTTTTGGTGGTTTAATATGTATTCTTCAGCTGACTACTCGATTACTCCACGTCCCATTTATTTGGCTGACGGAGGAAAAGTATTTGATATCTATACTTCTCCTGCGCCAATTCGTTTTGAGATACAAAAGGAACTAGGTGATTTCCCTTTTATGAATTTTTGGGGGCCATTCGCTGACATTAAATCTTCTAGATGGATTGCTCAAGCTTCACAATGGATAGAGGAGAAATATTCTCCTCATCTAAGTTTGATCTATCTACCCCATTTAGATTATAATCTTCAACGCTTAGGACCAAGTTATTCAGATATAAACAAAGATTTGGGTGAAATTGATCAGGTCATCGGGGAGCTTATCACCTTCTTTGAAAAAAATTCGGTGCAAGTAATTCTCTTATCAGAGTATGGCATCGTTTCAGTCAATAAGCCAATTCATTTGAATCGGCTATTTCGTGAGCAAGGATGGCTAGCACTGAAGAAGGATTTGGATCTTGAATATTTGGATAAAGGGGCTAGCCAAACTTTTGCCCTAACGGATCATCAGATTGCACATGTCTATATCAACAATTCTGAGATTAAGGATAAGGTTCGCGCATGCTTACTAGAGCATGAGGATATAGAGATAGTTCTTGATAGCCAAGAAATTGCGGATTGCGGGATGAATCATAAGCGGAGTGGAGATTTAATTGCTGTGGCAAAGAGCTATGCTTGGTTTACTTATTATTACTGGGAGAACGACCAATTTGCTCCAGATTTTGCTAGGGCCATTGATATCCATCGAAAAATTGGTTACGACCCTGCCGAGTTATTCATAAATCCCAGCATAGGGCTACCGAAACTTAAAGTTGCTTACTTCTTACTGAGAAGAACATTGGGGATGCGTGGATTGCTGAACATTGTTCCACTTGATGCGTCTTTAGTTAAGGGTTCGCACGGAGCTATTCCACAACAGAAGAGTGATTTTCCTTTATTCATTAGCCAGAATGAGTTCTCTCAAGTAGGAAAAGACTATCTAGTTTCCACAGAAGTTTATGCTATTGTAAAAGAATTGATAGAAAGTTAAAGATGACGCGACATATTAATTTAATTTTTTCTATCTTTCTCTGTTATTTCATCTGGGTGCAGTTTAACGATGTAGATACTTGGCTTTGGGTTCTTATCTATGCCAGTGCTATCATTATTCTACTTTTGGGTTTCTTCAGTCTCCCAATCAAATGGCTGTCATTTATTTTTGCTTTCATCAGTCTCTGTATTGCGGTCGCTATTAGTTTTAAGATAGACAACTTTTCTATTGATGATGAGCGAACACGAGAAGTTGGAGGTTTAGTCTTTGCAGCTGTTTTCGTGCTTGTAGCTGGCATCAGAAAACCAGTAGCAGAAAAAGAAATTCATCGGTGAAAGAAAACTGCAGTTATTAAGAGAAATCAATTGATGCCATTGAGGTAACTCAAGAGGGGCTACTATGTGAGTTTGGCGTTTATACGGGTGGAACTATCAATTTTATCGCCGCCCGAATAGATAAGGAAATAAATGGGTTTGATTCTTTTGAGGGGCTGCCAGAGAGCTGGACATCTACTGTACAAAAAGTGGCGTTTAAAATGAATGGGCTTCCTAGGGTTCGAGATAATGTCATTCTTCACAAGGGTTGGTTTAGCGAATTTTTACCTACATGGATCAATAAATATAGAGGTCCGATTTTGTTTTTACACATCGATGCAGATCTATATTCATCAACAAAAACAGTCCTTGATCTTTTGGCGGATAGAATGACTCCTGGAACAATCATTCAGTTTGATGAGTATTTCAATTTCCCTAATTGGAAGCATAACGGTGAGTTTAGGGCTTTTCAGGAGTTCGTTGAAAAATATAAGGTTGAGTATGATTACATAGGTTATACCAAAGGCGATGGCATGCAGGTCGCTGTTAAGATTAAGGCCATAAGTTCTCTAGATTCTGATTAGTTTGGTGAATGTGTCGATCCAGAAGCATTTATCAACTTTTGATGGGCTGAGTCTGGTAGTAGGACTTGTGCTTGGTATTGGTATTTTTCAGGTTTCTCCCATAGTCGCAGCTAATTCTGGAAGTGAATTTATTTTTTATAGCATATGGATAGTTGGTGCGCTTTTAAGCTTAGCTGGTGTATTATGCTATGCAGAGTTAGCAAGTACCTATCCATATAATGGTGGAGACTACTATTTTTTAACCAAGGCTTATGGTCCGACTTTGAGGTTTTCTTACGGGTTTGCGCAACTAGTACTCATCCGCCCCGGGTCTATTGCAGCGGTATCTTTTCCATTTGCATCTTATTTCAAAGTGTTCTATCCGCAATGGCTTCAGGGAATACCAGATATTGTAATCTGTGGAATTGCTATATTGATACTAACTCTACTCAATACAGGTAAGGCTGTTTGGGGCAGCGGAATTCAACGCTTCTTTTCTAGCATTTCTTATTTGCTTTTGGTTGGAATAGCGATCATAAGCGTTATCGGTAGTGGGGAAAGGGATATTGTTGAAATCAAACCGCCTGAGTTCAATTATGGGTTAGCACTGATTTTGGTTTTATTTTGTTATGGCGGATGGAGCGAGCTGGCCGTTGTAGCAGGTGAAATTATTCAACCGAGAAAAAAATATTACGATCGCTTGTAATCGGCTTAACGTTGGTTCTTATCTTATATCTTCTTGTTAATTTTTCTTACATTCAGACGTTAGGCTTTCAGTGTTTGATGAGTGCAGATGCTCCTGCGGCTGCATTGATGCCAGTCGGTGGCCAGGTGATTGTAGGAGGGGTTATTGCTTTATGCTGTTTGAGCTCACTGAATGCCTTAATCTTAGCTGGTGCGAGAATTTCTCATGCTCTAGGAGGTGACTTTCATCATTTTTCAAAACTGGGAGTCTGGAATGAAAAGCGAAACAGCCCTGTCAATGCTCTAATTGTTCAAGGGGTATTCAGCACTTTATTTGTTGTAGTAGCCGGCTCCTTCGAAAAGGTGCTTGTTTATACGACGGCTGTTGTTTGGTTTTATTATTTATTGGTAGGTTTGAGCGTATTCATATTTCGCTGGAAGGACAAAAAGGCAGACAGACCATATCGAGTGTGGCTGTATCCTTTTATACCCTTCATCTTTTGTGCATCCTGTATTTTTCTAGTTATCTCTGGTATTAAGTACGATTTGAAAGGTACGCTCATGACTTTTTCCATTGTTATTATGGGCGCTATTTATTTTAGCATCTTTAAGTGTGGTAAAAATAGAAACTAGTCAGATAAGCAAGTAGGCTGCAGTTTTAGCTAAGGCCTGTATTTTTGTTAGTTTCGGATGCAGTATTTAATTTCAGCCTTCAAGCATGTTTTACTCAACTACTTCTGAATAAATCAAAAATTCGTGTGATTTGTCTAGCGAAAGCCTATGGAGTCTTTAAGATCTAAAATTTATGGTAACGGAAGAACAAGTGATGGGAGCCTTGAAGGACGTCAAGTATCCAGGCTTTAGCAGAGATATTATTTCCTTTGGTTTAGTAAAGGATGTTAAAATTACAGGGGAACAGGTTGCTTTGACTCTCAAGGTTACGACATCTGATGATGCTGTAGTCAGAAGCTTGGATGAAGGAGTTAAGCAAGCAGTAGGCAAATTAGAAGGGGTTTCTGAGGTATTAGTGCATGCAAATGTTCAGGCACCTGTTAAAGTCGCTGCCCAAACTGGGCAGGCTGAAAAAAATAGAATAGAAGGTGTAAAGCATATCATTGCAGTTGGCAGTGGAAAAGGTGGAGTAGGGAAGTCCACGGTAGCAGCCAATCTTACTGCGGCTTTTCACACTCTTGGTCTAAAGGTGGGGCTCTGTGATTGTGATATGTATGGTCCCAGCATGGGACTGATGTTTGGCGCTGATGAGCGCCCAACTATGGCAGGAGAAGACAAGATCAACCCGGTGGTAAAAAATGGCATTCGCCTGATGAGTATGGGGTTCTTAGTGGAAGATGATTCGCCTGTGATTCTGCGAGGCCCAATGGTCACTCGATATACCCAGCAGTTTTTAAATAGTGTGGAATGGGGGCAACTCGATATTTTGGTTTTAGATTTGCCCCCCGGGACTGGAGATATACAACTCACTATTGTCCAGACAGTAGCTCTAACAGGAGCTGTGGTAGTCTCGACACCTCAAGAGGTGGCATTGATCGATGCGCGCAAAGCGGTGAAGATGTTCGAAAAGGTGAATGTGAGGGTGTTGGGTATGATTGAGAATATGAGCTATTTTCTGTGCCCAAGTGATCATAAAGAATATTACATTTTTGGAGAAGGCGGGGGTAAAGCAGAAGCTGCAAGACTCAAAGTGCCTTTGCTAGCCCAGGTGCCGATCGATATTCCTTCCCGGGAGGCCGGGGATTCAGGTATGCCAATAGTTCTGAAGGATCAAAAAAATCGGGTATCTCAAGTCTTTTTTAATGCGGCGAAGCAGTTGCAACCAGTTCTCTCTTAAGCTTACATAGCTCTTAAACGGGGGAAATATAATTGTTCTAAGTTATTTTATTGGAAAGCGTGACACATACCACGCCAAGTCATTTCTCTATGATCTAGCTAGTCGAGTTAAGAATCGCATGCAAATAAGTTCTGATTCACTTCGAACTTATGGCGATGCCATAGAAGCAAGCTTTAGTTCTGAAGTCGATTACGGCCAGATTGTAAAGACTTACTCTGTTACGGATTTTAGAGCGCAAGGCAAATACAGCCCGGTAAAAATCATGTAGATTTGACCCACTAGCAATCATTTAAAAATGATACACCTTATAAGGGTTAAGGGATTCTGAAGGTTGAAGTCACCCTCCGCTACGCTTCGGTCTTCTTCAACCTTCAAATGGGTGTCATGAGTATGGTGCTGGTTACCTTGACAGAGTCTCTGTTGTGCTCTGGAAGAAGGTAATGATCACCATTGAAATAGCTATGGATATTAAAGCATTAGAAAAAGCCATAGGACATAATGAATCCTGTCGCTGCTCTTTTAGCGAAAAGGTGCGTGTTCATGAGTCCTTTCAGGGTGAACAGTTTCGGGATGGTGATATAATCGTATCTGACCTAGATGGAAATGCGAAAGCATCTGAAATCTATGTATGGGAATTTGATGATAAGGGAGAAAAACGAGTTGCCACTGTCCTAAATGTTCCCCCTGTTGAATCTCTGGCCACTGCTTTGAGAGTATTTTTTGTTTCGGAGCTAAAGAAATAAGGGTAATTGAAATGAGGACACTACCATATTTTTGTTTGACTGTCCTTGAGTGTTGGATAATCTGTTTCATTCATGAATATTGATGTGCAAGTGAAGGTGGAATTATTCCTCGTCGTCTGACGAGGATGGGTCACCTCTTGCTAAGTCAATGAGTTCCCATCCGACATCTAGAGAGCTGCGGATGGGTTTTTTGTTTTTATGAGTGAAAGACAGGTTTTTAATGAGACATACAATATCAGTTTTAGTGGAAAATAAGTTTGGAGTCCTCACCAGAATTACAGGACTATTTAGTGGACGCGGATTTAACATTGATACGCTTAATGTTGGCCCAACACATGATGACAAGTATTCTCGCATGACAATTGTTGTAGTGGGGGATGACCAAGTATTGGATCAGGTGCTCAAGCAACTGAATCGCCTCGTAGATGTAATTCGCGTAGAGGACTACAAGGATGGTGAGTTTTTGGATAGAGAGTTGATCTTGTGCAAGGTCAAAGTAAGCAGTAAGACGCGCTCTGAAGTTATCCAGATCAGTGACATCTTTAGAGCAAAGATCGATGATGTGCAGCCGGAATCATTGACCTTAGAAATGACAGGCAATGGAGGAAAGATCACCAAATTTATCTCTTTGATGTCTAATTTTGGGATTATTGATCTAGTCCGAACAGGTCAAGTTGTCCTGGAACGGAGCTAATGGATTTATCAAGTTAACTATCAGTAAATAAAGTTAGAAAGAAAGAAAATGGCAGCAAAAATCTATAAGGAAAAAGATGCTGATCTAAGCATCTTCAAAGGAAAGACCATGGCAGTAGTCGGCTTTGGTTCGCAGGGGCATGCGCACGCGCTCAATTTAAAAGAAAGCGGCGTTCATGTGATCATTGGGCTCTATGCTAAAAGCAAGTCAGCAGCAGTAGCCAAGAAGAAAGGGTTCAAAGTTTACGAAACTGCAGAAGCAGTGAAAAAAGCTGATGTTATATTTATTGCTGTGCCAGATATGTTGCAAGCTGATGTCTATACCAAGGATATCGAGCCCAACTTGAGCAAAGGTAAGACTCTGTTATTCTCACACGGTTTCGCTATTTTATATAAGACGATTGTCCCGCCCGTAGATGTGAATGTGGTTATGGTGGCACCTAAAGGACCTGGTCATACTGTTCGCAGCCAATATGAAATGGGTCGTGGAGTTCCTACCTTGATTGCGATTCACCAGGACGCAACACGCAAAGCGAAGAAAATTGCATTAGCTTGGGCAAAAGGTATTGGAGGGACTCGTGCAGGTGTTTTTCAAACCACTTTCCAAGAGGAAACGGAAACTGACTTATTTGGTGAACAAGCTGTTCTGTGTGGAGGAACTTCTGCATTAATTCAAGCGGGTTACGAAACTTTAATAGAAGCGGGTTATCAGCCCGAAATGGCCTACTTTGAAGTGCTTCATGAATTGAAATTGATTGTCGATATGATCAATGAGTCTGGGATTAGCGGGATGCGTTTTTCAATCTCTGAGACAGCCAAATATGGTGACGTGACGAGAGGTCCTCGCGTGGTAACTAGTCAGACGAAGAAGAGTATGAAAAAGATTTTGAAGGAAATTCAAAAGGGTCAGTTTGCTAATGAATGGATAGAGGAGCACAAGTCAGGTCGTAAAAACTATAACGCTTTGATGAAAGCCGGAGCAAAGCATCCAATCGAAAAAGTGGGCACCAAGTTGCGCTCTATGATGACGTGGATGAGCAAGAAGAATCTTAAAGGATCGCAAGCTGACTACTAAGAAATCTTTACAATGGATAATATACGCATCTTTGACACCACATTAAGAGATGGTGAGCAGTGCCCTGGGGCAAGTATGAACCCCAGACAGAAAATGGAAATTGCTCATCAGCTTGCCAGGTGGAATGTGGATGTGATTGAAGCTGGCTTTCCCGTTATCAGTGATGGTGATTTTGAATCCGTTCAGCAGATAGCAACAGAGATTAAGGGCCCTATAATTGCCGGCTTAGCCCGCTGCGTGAATAAGGATATCGATGCAGCTGGCTTAGCTATTAAGCCTGCTAAAGAGCGGGGTCGTATCCACGTTTTTTTGGCGACTTCTAAGATACATCGCGAATTTAAATTCAAGAAGGCGCAAGATGAAATTATTCGTCTTGCGGTTGAAGGAGTTAAGAGGGCTCGCAAATATGTAAAAGACGTTGAATTTTCGCCAGAAGATGCATCTAGGACCGAGCCTGAATTTTTAGCTAGAGTTACTGAAGCCGTTATATCAGCTGGAGCTTCTACGGTAAATATTCCCGACACTGTTGGCTATGCGGTGCCAGATGAGTTTGGTGCTTTGATCAAGTATTTGATGGATAATGTAAAGAATGTTGACGATGCAATCATCAGTGTTCATTGTCATGACGACTTAGGTTTGGCGGTTGCGAACTCACTAGCTGCTATCCAAAATGGGGCTAGGCAAGTTGAAGGTACTATCAATGGAATTGGCGAACGAGCAGGTAATGTGGCCCTAGAGGAAGTGGTCATGGCTCTAAAAACAAGACGCGATAGTTACAAAAGGTACAAGGTCAACGTTAACTTTAAGGAGACAGTCAAGACCTCAAAACTTGTTTCACGCATGTCTGGTATGTTGGTCCAACGTAACAAAGCAATCGTAGGAGCTAATGCTTTTGCTCATAGTGCGGGTATTCATCAAGATGGGATCATTAAAAAGCGCGAAACCTATGAGATTATGGACCCTAAGAAGATTGGTTGGGGTGAGACAGAGCTGCCCCTCACTAAGCATAGTGGCCGCAATGCGTTAAAGAGGCGTCTTCAACAGATGGCGTTCCAGCTTTCAGAAAAAGAAATAGATAAGATTTTTGCAGATTTTAAGATAATAGGAGATAAAAAGAAATTTGTCTACGATGAGGATTTAATTGCCTTGGTAGATAACCAAATGGCGGTTGTTAAGGAGACCTATACCTTAGAGTACTTAACGGTTAGCTCGGGTATCGGAATGATTCCAACCGCTACAGTCAATTTGAAAAAAGGAAAAGAGCTTTTTAAGGAAGCTGGCACTGGAGATGGTGCTGTTGATGCCGCCATGAAAACCATTGACCGTATTACGGGTCAACGAGGAGTCTTGGTAGACTATCAAGTTCGAGCTGTAACAAGGGGTAAAGATGCTATCGGAGATGTGACTTTGAAGGTTGATTTTACTCAAGATGGAGACTTGGTTACTGGTAAAGCTGCTTCAACAGATGTCATAGAAGCAAGTGCACAAGCGTACTTGAATGCTTACAATCGTTGGCTTAATATGAAAGCTCGGGTTGGAGCTCGTAAAACTAACAAAACGAAAACACCTTGACACTGATTCATCAATACAAGACTTGGAAGGAAGCTAGCAGTCGTTCTAGCGTGCTTATTACTTTAATTGGTTTCTTCGCTTTTAACAATTTAGCTGCAGCGCAAGGCGATTTCATGAAGCCCATTAGCGAGGAGAAAAAGGAGGAGCTAAGGGGTCAATTTATGCAAGGCCTACAGTTTATGCAGCAGGGCAAGTACGTTGATGCCTTATCTTTCTTTAAATCTAATCTTAGAGAAGATCCAAATGCTAAGGGTTCATTGCTTATGTCAGCGGTTGCTTATGTTGAGCTTGGACAATTTGAGGAAGCTGTAGAGAACATAGATCCATTTTTAAAGTTAGAGCCTAGGAATTCCGAAGGTCTTATTGCTGGAATTAAGTCGCACCAAGGAAAAGGAAATCATGACGAAGCTGAAAGACTTATTGCGCGTCTTAGAACTTTAAAGAATGAGGGTAAAGATTCCAGACTAAATGTCATGGCTAGCTTTGAAAGAGAACTCATTCCACTGTCAGGGGGTAGAAAGATTTCTTCACAGGAGTATTTCGATTATACAGTTGGTAAGCTAGACCCCGTTTGGAGGTTTCTACTGAAAGATAGTCCAACCAACATCAGCAGGAAGCTTGATTTTACACCCGCACCAGCTGAAGAAGCTTCAATCCTCAGGCAGCAGAATCCCGATTTAAAGGGTGTCTATGTTCTCTCTGAGTCTATTTATGCGGATGGAAAACTTTCGAATGTTAAAATTCATAGGTTTTTGTCTGCGCCGGATTATAAAACAGTCCGTCGTTATGTAACTGAAATCTTAGAGTAACAATCCGAAGCTAGCTTTTTTCTAAAAGCGCGTTAATATATACATAATATGAGTCAGCCAAAAATTATTTGTTATCTTAAGCCTTGGTGCGGATGGAGTAACGGTGTAAGAGCCATTATGAAAAAGTATGAGTTTGAGTTTGAGGATCGAGACATCATAGGCAGTCCCGAACAGCGTATGGAAATGATTCAAAAAACTGGCCAGGAATTGTCACCTTGTGTGGAAATTGACGGTCATATCTTAGCAGATGTGAGTGGTGAAGAAGTGGAAGCTTACATGCTCGAAAAAGGAATTGTAAAACCGGTTGATGCCCAAGCTGACGTTCCGACAGATCGAGGGTGCACTGATGAGGAGCATCTAGAAATGCAAAGGCAGCAGGGTTCGCCTATTAAGTTTATTAATAAAGGTTAGAGTGCCTCAGATACCCAAGAATGCTATCAATTGATAATCTTTTAGAGATAACCTAAGCTTCAACCCTTTCTTTATTGTCTAGTTAAATATTTTATCATGGCCACCTAAACTAGTATTTGGGGCGTAATTAAATTAAAATTTGACCTTTACGTTCGTCATACCCCCAGGTGCCCAGGGAGCCTAAGTATTCATAATTTTTCTGCTGGGTATTGATTTCCAGATATCAAGACTGAATCAGTGTATCATCAGGACTAGGCACAGGTTTCTAGAAGTTTTGATTGGTCAGTTCGGATAACGGACAGGTTCGATCAGGAACATTTGCCAATCTATTAGAAAATACGCCACTTGTATTCCTTAACCGCGACCAAAACAATCTCAATCAAATCATTCCGGGATTTGGGATCCTTGAGCTTATACTAGAGCAATTTTCAATTAAGTAACAACAATCTGTACATTTTCCGTAATGAGATATATAAGCTTAAAAATGAAAGCTTATAGTAGAGATCTAAGAGAGAAAATTATACAGGCCTTGATGGGTGGGATGAGTCAAACCCGAGCCGCAATGACATTTGGAGTAAACCGCACAACGGTCTGTGGTTACTGGAAAAGATATAATGAAAAAGGAGAAGTTTACTACAAACAACATGGAGGCCACCTTCAAAGTAAACTTCAACCCTACAAAAACAAGCTCATAGAATGGATCAAAGAGTCTCCAGGAATAACTTTGGAAGAGATGCAAGAGAAACTCTTAGAGCAATGTGAGCTAAGCATTAGTTTGGCCACATTGCACTATCACCTCATTAACATGGGCTACAGCTTTAAAAAAAACGTTTCGGGCCAGCGAACGTGGACGTGCTGATATAGAAGCAAGGCGTAAGCAATGGAGATGGGACCAGCTCCTATGGAATCCCCGGAAACTAGTTTTCTTGGATGAGACTGGAGTAAACACTAAAATGAGCCGTCTCTATGGAAGAGCTCTGAGAACAGAGCGGTGTCATGATCAAGTTGCTCATGGTCACTGGAATAGCTCTACATTTCTGGCAGCTCTAAGATATAACGCTATGACTGCGCCATTACTTATCGATGGAGCAATGGATGGTAAAATGTTTGTGGGCTACATCGAACAACACCTTTGCCCCACTTTAAAAGAGGGTGATATCGTTATCTGTGATAACCTGCCTGCCCATAAAGTCAAAGGTGCTAGGGAGGCAATAGAAGCTGTGGGTGGAGAACTTGTGTATCTTCCGGCTTATAGCCCCGATCTTAATCCAATTGAAATGGCCTTTGCTAAATTTAAAGCTCTATGACGCAAAGAAGCTAAAAGAACATGGGATGATCTTATCATTGCAGTTTCAGACTGTTTTGATTCTTTGACTAATGAGGACTGCAGAAACTTCTTTCACCACTGTCAGTATGTTTAAACTTAATTAGTAAATGC
>JBCCXA010000026.1 GCA_039192515.1 Verrucomicrobiota bacterium
CTGCAGGATAACTCGAGCTCCTCAGTTCTGACTACCAAGAATTTAGATCTAAGTGATTACACCGAACTGATCGTGGAATTTGATTACCAAGTGGAAGACTTTGAAGAAGGGGAGGACTTTTGGCTGCAACTCTCCACCGATGGAGGCAAGACCTATGAGAGAGTGGTTACTTTTGTCAAGGATGTGGATTTCCTGGATGATGGAACAGTCTATCTCGAATCCCTGGTGATTAAGGGATATAAGTTGACCAAGAAAACGCGGATTCGATTCCGCTGTGATGCCAGCAATGATAAGGATGATCTCTTCCTGGATAACCTAGGCCTATGGGCCAAGTAGATTAACTTTTCTTTCACCCCACAGCTACCCGCTTTCCTCACCCTCCGATTAAGCCGCCATTACCTACTCAGTATTGATTAGCTGGCAAAGCTTGGGGCTTACCAAGATTTTTAATTCTCTAAGGCATCATGCGGGTTGAATATTGAGACATTACGTATTCATCTTGCTTTCAAATATTCGAGAAACGATTAGGAGAATAAGGGCAACAGATGCAGGTAAATACTCTCCATCTCCTGCATTGATATGCGCAGATAGCGCTAATAGAAAATTAAAAAAGAATCCGGCGTAGGCCCATTCTTTCAGTAATGGTGACTTTCTTGTTAAAATGGCAATGACTCCCAGAAGCTTCATCAGTGCCAATGGATATATGATATAACTGGGGTAGCCAAGTTTTGTAAAGGCTTCAAGAATTGTCTCATGTTGAATGATGTAGACTGAGGCACTCATAAGCATCAGTGCAGAGAGTAAACCTGTAGAAATCCAGTAGATTATCTTGTTACTTTTTTTCATGGGTAGTTTAAGTATACTGTTGAGTGGTAGTTGTTATGTCTGTGCGGTTCTAGCGCGCATTACTGCAAAGCCTCTCCAAGTGAAGCAATTCTGGTGTCTGTTGTCGATACAAAGAAAACTGATGGATGAACGAACTACTAAACAGGCCTACTAACTAAATGGAAAGTATACTCTAGCTCTATGCCAGGCTGATATTATTTTTGCCACGCAGTTATTTACATCTACATGGCTTTTATATGGATTAGAACAACTAAGCTAGGTAGTCACTGCCCTCACAAGATTTAAATGGTAATTGCCTAAGTGTCGTGTATTAGTGAAAGCATGCTGTTACGACAACGTATTATATCGAGAAATTTTCTTTCCAGTCTGCTTTTATCTATCGTATGTTTAGTTTCTGAGTCTGGTGTTTTGTTACAAGCAGATTCTCAAGTAGATGCTTCAACCATTCATGGCAAACTCATGTGTGGTTATCAGGCATGGTTTAGACATCCGGGAGATGGGTCTACCCCTAAGGGAGGAATCGAAAAGAATAGGGACAGGTGGGTTCACTGGTGCTCAAGGCAGAATCCAAGAAATATTACTGTCGAAATGTGGCCTGATATGTCGGAATACTCCAAGAAGTATGATACGGGTTTAAAATTTAATAACGGTGAGCCGGCTTATGTATTTTCAAGCTGGGATCCCGCAGTATTTGATCTCCATTTTCGCTGGATGAAGGAATACAATATCGATGGAGTCTATCAACAGCAGTTTATTGGACAGTTATATGAAGAGCGCGATCTGCATATTCTGAAAAATGTCAAAAAGCACTGCGAAAAATACGGACGCGTTTTTGCCCTCGAATATGATGTAAGTGGTTCGGCAAAAAATCTACCTCTTGTCTTGAAAGATTGGGAGAGGATTGTTGAGGAGGGCTTCACGAAAAGTCCGTCTTATTTGCACCATAAAGGAAAACCATTGTTGAGCATTTGGGGCTTTGGTTTTACGACGCGTCCCTACGAAGCTGATGTGGCCATTGATTTTATTAATAAACTGAAGAATCATCAAAATCCAGCATGTCGTCCGACATTGATTGGGGGTGTTCCTACGGCATGGAGAACATTAGATCGTGATTCTCGCTCCGATCCAAAGTGGGCCGAAGTGTATGCGATGTTTGATGTGATTTCCCCTTGGACAGTAGGTCGCTATGGTAATCAAGCACTGGCGGATAAGCATTTTAAGGAATATTGGGAACCAGACCTCAAGCACTTAAAAAAGGCTGGTGTCGAGTACCTACCTATTATTTTTCCAGGAAGCTGCATGGCTAATTTGAAATCTACCAAGGGGGAAAGTGTTCATAATAATTTTTCAAGACAGGGGGGACACTTCATATGGCGTCAAGCTTACAATCTGATCAAAGGAGGAGCGAAGACTATTAAAATAGCCATGTTCGATGAAGTCGATGAGGCCACAGCTATTTTCAAAACAACGGTTACTCATGATGAGGTTCCTAATGTCAATCAGTTCCCCTTAGGAAAGCATCCGCCAGGTCTTTTTGTAACGATGCAAAGTGATGGTTTTGATATTCAGAGTGACCATTATCTAAAAGTGGCAGGAGAAATTAATAAGTCCTTGGATAATCCCTCTACGCTCAGCGAAGTCCTTCCCTTAGAGGCTCCTTTGCTACGTGAGGCTACATCTAAACCAGATGCTTTGATAGCGATACGTCCGATCCGTAATACTAAGATAGGTGAGGCATTAAAAAATGGTAAAACAGCCAGGATGGGCAAGCCACCGCACTCTTGGTACGAGCGTGCCTGGAAGGGCGAGAATCATGTCTGGAGGTTAGAGGAATCCCAAGCACTCCATCTGCAAATAGGAGAGAGTTATGGCAACGCCGTAAAGAACCAGTTGACAGTGAAGGTCGACTTCTTTGCTGATGCTGGAGGTGTCCTGGGAATTGAATATTTAAAAAGCAATCAAAGCAGAACTAAGGTTGAAGAAGAGATAAACGGACTTAAAGGCGGTGAGCAATCCCTACAATTTGTATTGGATGGGATCACTTGCAAACGCCAATTACCTGGCAAAACAGATTTGAGGATTTATCGCAAAGACGAAACTAAAAAGTTTGCTGCTGTAGATATCAAAACGCTCACTTTTATCAGAGATTAAGAGTACACCTATAGGTTATTTTGCCTAATTAGTTATTTAATTTGGCCGAATACTTAAGAAATTAGATTTATAGTCTTTTGTTTTGACGAAGATCTTTAGGATCAAAACAAGATCTATGTGTTTAGATTTCTATTCCTTGATACTCAGATTTGAGTCATGAAGAAAAAAATACTTTTTGTTGATGATGAGCAGTTTGTTCTAGATGGCATGAAGCGCTCTATGCGCAAGATGCGGGGTCAGTGGGAGACTGACTTTGCAAATTCTGGTCACGCAGCGCTAGAAAAAATATCAAGCAGTCATTACGACATTATTGTCTCCGATATGCGTATGCCTAAAATGAATGGAGCGCAATTATTACAAGAAGTTAAGCGTCGTGATCCGCAAACCATCCGCTTTATGTTATCAGGTTATTCTGACCAGGATCTGATTTTGCAATCACTCAATGCTACGCATCAGTTTTTAAATAAGCCTTGTAATCCAACCCACTTGATGGAAGCGATGGCAAGAGCAGAAGATATAGAGCAATTTCTAGGTAACAAGGAACTTGAAAGCCTATTAAAGGGAATGAACCGAGTTCCTTCTATTCCGTCTCTCTATAGAGCGGTAAATGAAAAACTAGATGAGCCTTCCTGCGACTTGCAGGAGATTGCGGAGTTAATCAAACAGGATCCTGGCAGCACTGCCAAAATACTCAGCATTGTTAATTCGGCATTTTTTGGCAATCCACAAAAAATGGTTGATCCATTAGAAGCTATTCAGTATCTGGGATTAGAAATCGTCAAATCACTTTTGTTATCTAGTCAAATTTTTTCTCAATTCGAAGAAGTAGAAAAAAGAGGTTTCCCTATTGATAGCTTATGTAACCAGAGTCTTAAAACGGCTCATTTAGCTTCCAAGATAGCAGCATTTGAAAAAGCAGAGAAGAAGACAATAGATGAAGCATTCACTGGAGGTTTACTACATGACATAGGGCAATTGATATTATATTTCAATTTTCCTGATACTTATAATGAGATCTTCGAAAAGACTAAAAATGGTCAAGTAAGTCTCTCAGATTTAGAAGAGGAATTAATTGGATCTAGTCATGCTGAAGTAGGCTCGTTTCTCTTAGGTCTTTGGGGGCTTCCACTACCAATTATTGACGCAATTCGTATGCATCATTCTCCTAATTTATCCTCAGACTTAAAATTTAGTGCTCTTACAGCAGTTCATGTTGCAAGCGCTGAAATGAAAGAAGAATCTCTCAAGACAACTGAAGATAAGGTGGATCTAGAATATCTTAAAAAATTAGGCCTTGATGACCATCTTCCAGACTGGATTGAACTAATCAATAACAACCAAGGTGATTTCTAATGGATACAAAGATTCTATGTGTTGATGATGAGGAGAACGTGGTCCTTGGATATCGCAGAAGCCTGAGAAAGTCCTTTAAAATTATTACAGCCACGAGTGGGGTTGAAGCTTTAGAAAAGCTAAAAAATGACGGACCTTATGCTGTTATTGTCTCAGATATGCAGATGCCCTCCATGACCGGAGTTGAGTTATTAGCTCAATCAATGGAAATAGTTCCTGACACAGTTCGTATTATGCTGACTGGTAATGCCGATCAAAAAACTGCAATTGATGCAGTTAACGATGGTAATATTTTTCAATTTTTAAATAAGCCATGTAGCTCTGAGGTCCTAGAGAAAGCTATTTCTAGAGGAGTACGCCAATATAAGTTAGTAACAGCTGAGAAGGAGCTTTTAGAAAATACCTTAAACGGAAGCATCAAGACGTTGCTAGATATTTTGTCAATGATGGATCAAAAGGCGTTTAGTCGTTCGCAACAGCTCAAGAAAATGGTTCAACGCTTTTGCACTTGTTTCGATGTTCAAGAAGTTTGGGAGTTAGAGCTTGCAGCGATGTTAAGTGATATAGGAAAAATTACTATACCACCCCTTGTTTTACAAAAAATCCAAGATCACCAAGTGCTTACGGATGAAGAAAAAAAGATATATGAAAAAGTTCCCGAGTTAAGTCATAATCTTATCTCTAATATTCCTCGCCTAGAGGACGTTGCAGAAATTATTTTTTACCAGAACAAGAATTATGACGGCTCAGGATTTCCTTTGAATAATAAAAAGGGTGAAGATATACCCGTAGGCGCTCGCATTTTAAAGATTCTTTCTGAGCTAGTCTATTTAGAGTCAAGAGGCATAGATAAATTCTCTGCTATTGAGGAAATGCAGAAGAGGCAAGGTGTATATGATATTCAAATCTTAACAGCTGCTGCGGCCGGTTTTGAAGAGGTGGAAGATGAGGAATACACGGTCCAAGAGATTACGTGCATCAAAGACTTCTCTCCAGGTCAGATATTACTAGGAGATATCAGTGACCAACAAGGCACTATGATTTTATCAAATGGTAATGAATTGACCTCAATGCATATTCAGAAGATTAAGAATTTTTCAGAAATTACCAAAATAGTATTTCCCATTACAGTGCGTGTACCGAATTATTCAATAAAAGTTCTTCAGAAAGGATAAAACTCATGGCCTCTTCAAAACAAATGCTTGAGAATATTTCGAAAGATACAATCACATCACCAACGTATAATTTTTGCCAAGAGAAGGTTTTATTCGTGGATGACGATGCCAAAATTCTCTCAACTATGAAAAGGCAATTTCGCTCTGCCTTTATTATTGATACAGCAGAATCTGGAGCAGCAGGCTTAGAGTTGCTTAATAATGGTGAAGAATATGCAGTCATTGTAGCCGATATGAAGATGCCATATATGGATGGTGTTGAGTTTCTAAAGAAGGCCAAAGTAGCTTCTCATGATTCTATTCGAATCATGCTCACCGGTAATGCAGATCAAAAAACAGCTATAGATGCAGTTAATCAAGGACAGATATATCAATTTCTAAATAAGCCTTGCGATAAAGATGTCTTAGAAATGACAATCAAGTCTGCCATAAAATATTACTGGCTATCCCAAGCAGAGCGTGAGTTATTTGAAAAGACACTTCATGGTAGCGTAAAAATTATGACAGAGCTTCTCTCCATGACACGGCCTCAGCTTTTTAAGCATGCGATTAAACTTCAGGATCTAGCTGAAGATTTTGGTAAACACATGGAAGCAGAAAAGCCTTGGGTGATGAAATTAGCAATCATGCTCTCACAAATAGGCTTTATGACCATAACGGATGAATTGGCAGGTCGAGTTAGAGCAAATAGGAGCTTTACTGCAAAAGAGGAGGAAATTGTTTCAAAGATACCCCTAAACACTGCAACACTCTTATCCCAAATCCCCCATTTAGGAGAAGTCGCTTATGTTGTTTCTCACTTAGATACTCAATTTAATGGGTTCAATTCACCGGATCGTAGCGAGGGTGATGATATTCCCAAAGCTTCAAGAATTATAAAAATTCTCTCAGATTACCTCAATTTACAATCACATGGTCAAAGTAAACAACAGGCTCTTGAAACGATGTTTCAACGCAAGGGATGGTACGATCCTTCAATTTTATTTTCTTTCAAGAGCTGGCTTTTAGAACACCAGGTGTCTGCAACTAAGAAAAAGGCGGTATCTCTCAATGAACTCAAAATTGGTGATATTATTATGCAGGACATAGTAAGTCCTAATGGAAATTGTTTGCTAGATGCCTATGAAAGAATAACGGCTATCAGGCTTCAGCAACTACACAATCTGAGTGAACTGATAGGTTTAGTAGAACCCGTTTACATTGAAGATTATAGCGAATGATTTTATAGGCTGAATCACAATCCGTCTGAAAAAATCTGATAATCGACAGACTGATCATACGCTCATGGGCATATGAATAGAGAAAGTGGTACTTTTTCCTTCCTCGCAAGTAAAACTAAGTTTACCTTCATGCTTTTCAGTGATAATAGAGTGACAAATAGATAAACCTTGGCCCGTTCCTTTACCAACTTCTTTGGTAGTAAAAAAGGGATCAAAAATTTTGCTTTGAATATCTTTGGGAATGCCTCCTCCAGTATCTTTAATCCAGATGAGGACTTCCTTATCTAAAGCTTTAGTGCCTACTTCGATAGTTCCTTTTTGGCCTTCTTCCATTTTTTCTTCAATCGCCTGAGCAGCATTCACAACCAAATTTAAAATGACCTGGTTAAATTCGTCAGGGAAGCAAAAAACATGAGGACATTGGTTATCGAATTGTGTCTCAAGGTCGGCAACATATTTCCATTCATTTCGACTAACCATAAGAGTGCTATCGATAGAGCGGTTTAAATCTATTTTAGCCTTTTCGCTGGAGCCAGGATGGGAAAAGTCTTTCATGGCACTCACTATTTTCGTGACACGTGTGATGCCATCCTTTGCATGTTTGAGTGAGAGTGGTGCTTCTTCTCTCAAGAAGTCTATGTCTCCATCTTCCTTAAACTGAGAAACTTGTTCTTTTAAACCCCTTTCTGGGGCGTCCCTATCAATTTTTTGGATGACCTTGTCATAGCTTGTTATGAGATTATCAAACCCTTCAATCACTTCTGTTAAAAAATTTAGGTTATCACTTATATATTGTGAAGGTGTGTTTATTTCGTGTGCAATACCCGCTGCTAATTGACCAATGGACTCCATTTTTTGAGCATGCAGTAATTGGACCTCCATTTTGTCCCTTTCCTCCTCAGCTTCTTTTCTTTGGGTAATATCGATAAAAGTTAGCACACGGCCTCTATAATGGGTATCTGTTCCCGCTACAGGTGATACCTGCATATTGACCCAAATGATCTTATTCTCAAAGGTCTTGAGTCGAAATTCGTGAGTGAATCCTTCACCAGATGCCAATGCTCTGTCCCAAAGCTGGATAGTTTCTTGGTGTTCTCTTTCGTGAATAAGAGCATGCCAATTTAGATAATCAGCAAATTGATCCTTTGAATATTCTACCAGTTTGATCCACTGTTCATTCCCGTAGTTAGAACACCCATTGGCATCGGTCCTTAAAATACCTACGGGTGATTTTTCGCTGAGAAAACGAAATTGCTCCTGACTTGCTTGTAGCTGACTTGTTCTTTGTTCAACTTTTCGTTCAATATTCTGCCGAGATATTTTTAGCTCTTTAGTCATTTTTGAAAAGTTATCGATTAATGCACCTACTTCATCTTTTCGTGTTTTTGGTAGTGGTGTGTCAAAGCGGCCGTCAGCTACTTCTTTACTGGCCATGGATAAGGCTTGCATGGGTTTGAGAAGAAAATATTCCAGGGCGAGCCCAATCAGTACACCAAAAAAGGCAACACTGAGCAGAATAAAAAATTGAAGTTCTCTGAGATAGATTTTTAGATTGGAAAGAGCTGAAGTGAAATCATAGACCAGATCCAATTGTCCTAATATAATATCTTGATGATAGATTTTTTGACTTAGGATTTGGATGACATCACTTTCATTAGGCAGTGGTTTTTCCTCCAGTGGGTATAGCACCATTCCTTCGGGATTGACTAATCTCAAATAGATCCAATCAGGATTTTGTTTTTGAACATTCCCAAGGTTATCGTAAATATTTGACAGTTTTTGTTCTGCCAAAAGTGGGAAAATTCCTTCAGCTACGCTTAACAAATTCTTTTCTAGATGTATACGGTTTTGCTGAATGTAGTCTATATTGAGTTTGGGTAACCAAAAGTAAGAAAAGTAGTAGGTAAAGCCAGCTCCTAATATGATAAGGGAAATATAGAGCTTTAGTCTAATATTCATTGATGAAGATTCGCGGTATTAAGCATTCCTTAAGGGCCTACAAATTCTTCGAGACCAAGTTGCTCCAGATTTAGATAGTCTTTATCCGTAGCTTGCATGGGGTCATTCATGGGAATATTTTCAAAGAGCACTGCTTGCATAGATGCTAATGATAACAATAGCTTTTGAATCTCGATTTTTTTATCGTTACCTAATCGAGGATGAACAATAATGGGGTGCGGATTGACTTTTGCGGTGCGGTAAATAATTTTCAACTTGTTCTGTAGACTTTGCTTTTGTTCATTAAAGGTTCTTTGCACGCCACCTCCTGCTTTCATCACTCCCTTAGCAACAAATAGGTAAACAGAGCTATGGGTTTTGACGTATTCCGGTTTGATATCTAATCCGTGGAATTTTTTAAGTTCTGCACGCATGAGGAGCGAGGCACCTAAGGCATTAGCAGAGGGAAAAGCAAGCTTCTGATTATGAAGCTGGTTAATATCATTTATACCGCTCGAATTCGATGCGACTAATATGCCCTGTAGTTTTTTACTCCCTGACATAATGATGGGAACATACCCTTGAGCTCTTTTTGCCATGATGTAGTGATAAGGGTTACAATACGCTAGATCAAATTCTCCAGCTAGGAACCGCTTCTCGAATTCACCGATACTGGTGGAACTAGAGAGTTTAAATAAGTCTCCTGTTTGATCTTCCAAATATTTTAATATGGGAGACCAAGTTGCTAGCAGGCGCCTTTGCTCAAATTGAGGCACAACACCAACTTTATATTCTTTGCTAAAGCTAATAGTTTCAAAGACGCTTAATAGAAATATAAGTGAAAGAATTGATGGGTATAGAAGGTGTTTATTTTTCATTTGGTTTGCACTTGATTTAAAATGAAATGGTTGATTGGACATAGAGAAAATCAGCATCATCTTGGCCTGTAGACCTGTTAAGAGCAGGATCCGTTTCATAGATGTAATTACCAGCGAAAAAATGCGCATAACCTACTTGTAAATTCCACCAATCATAGGGCTTGTAATTAACAATGAGGTTTAATTCATTGCCGACAAAATTTGAAACGCTGCGACCTATAGCATTTCCAAAGCGAGCATTGCCTCCAACAGCCCCTTGCCCTGCAAATCTCCAAGGTGTATTTGTAGAATCTAACCAAAATAGGTGATGGGCCAAACGAATATCTAATTCTTTGATCGGTTTGATTGTTAGACCAAACGTTAGATTATGCAGATTCATCCAAGCAAATCTGTCCATGATCCCATAACGGGCATCTTTCCCATGGTTGGCTGGGTGGAAGTTTTGAAAGGTATTATTTATTCCGTCCCCAGGGTTATCATCACCACTCGCATAATTATATTCTGTATAGAGACGTGGTTTCCAAGCGTGATCTAAATGGTAACCTAATTCAAGATGGCTGGCAAAAGCCAGGTGATCTTGTCTTGCAGTGTTAATTATGACTCCGGAGAGGGCATTACCAGCTCGGGTTGGGTTACTGATTTCTCCTACCTGAAAGTTAAGTTCCGCCTCAAAATCCCATGGTCCTAAGGCATTCTTTTTGCTTTTGAAGAGAGTTCCTAAGTTGATGTAGTCTCCAGCAGGGTGGTTATTTCCTGAACTTTGATTATCGACATTCGTTCTGATGGTGTTGACATCTACATCACTCTTGCTTCTGAGTATGGTATAGAAATGAGCATCGAAAACGGGAATTTCTTTCACATTAGCCCACAAACCAGTGACAAGGTCCTCGCTATCAGATTCATTGAAGGTATCAGTTGTATGGCGAACGAGATAACCTGCAAAGTATTCCAGCCAAAATGCTGTATCTGTATAGCGCAACTTTAATGAATCAAAAGTGCGCGCTTGGTTATTCCAATTGCCAGGGCCAAGAAGTCTGCCTTCACCGTATTTCCATATTTGCCTTCCTACTTTCAAGCTCAAAGGTGTTTCTTCAAGTGGTAACCACTTGAACCAAGCGTGACGAAGATCAATTGGGCTATCATTTAGGCCTAGCTCTCGATTTGTCACTGGCCCTTGAGGTTCATCAAAGAGAGTTCTTGAATCTTGCAATTGAGCATAGAGTGTAAGTTTATCCGTAGCGATCCATTTGAGCCCTAAACGAATTCTTGAAAGGAGTGCAACATCATCTCGCTGGTCGTTGTTATCGTTGAAATCAATCCAGTTTTCGCGCCATTCGAATTGCTCGCGCATTTGAAAATCCCAACGTAATTTTCCATCATAGAATTCAATAGCATCTCCCCATTTCCATTTGGAATCTTTTACTTCTTGAAGGTTTTCTGATTTAATGACTTCTAATGTACTCTTTTCGCTAGAAACACCGGCAAGTATACTTCCCTGGAGAATCAGTAGCTGGATGATTGTGGTGATCAGGCATACAGCTCCTAGATTTCCTAGCAACTTCACTAAATAGTGTGTCTTAATCATGTTCAATATTTCCTATGGTTGGGTTAAAAATTATGACCCGCCGTGTACGCAAACACGCTGTCTAGTGATCGGAAAATTTATAAAAAACTTTAAGATGATTTAAGAGCGCGACTTAAGGTAACTTTAAAGACTGATGATGTGATGAAGTTGAAGGAGATGCGCTGATCTTTGAGCCTACATTCTATGATACGAGTTAAATTTAACCCTGGGATGTAATCATCTCCGTGTCCGTGTGCAGCCATTTAAATGAGGCGTATATTATTTAATAGTGTAATTGGTATGGTTGTTATAGCCTCTTAAGATTAACAACGGTAAGGAGAAATAGAGATAAAATGTGTATCAAAAGATTAATGATCGTTTTTGGATTGGTTATTATATCAAGCAGTATTCAAGCAAAGCAAAAGGCACTGATTGTTGATGGCCAGAATAATCACTTAATTTGGCCAAAATCGACGCTGATGATGAAGCAGTATCTCGAAGACACGGGCCTATTTGAGGTAGATATTGAACGTATGAAATATACCTGGCGAGGAGAGAAACGTGAGGGAGCTTGGTTGCCCAAAGCCGGCCTGAGCAAAAAAACAGAAGACAAGCCGGAGCCAACATACGATCCCGATTTCAAACCATCTTTTGATCAGTATGATGTGGTTATTTCCAATTTAGGAGTGAAGACTGCTGATTGGCCTGAGGAGACGCAACGTGCCTTTGAAGCTTTTGTAAGCAATGGCGGGGGATTTGTTTCAGTCCATGCCGCGAATAATGCATGGGCGGACTGGAAAGAGTTCAATAAGATGACAGGTCTTGGAGGCTGGGGAGGGCGTAAAAAAAATGCCGGTCCCTATGTGTATTATACAGATGAGGGTAAGTTGGTGGTTGATCATGATTCTCCAGGGGCTTGTGGGAAGCACGGTCCCTCCCATGAGTTTCCCGTTACCATAAGGGTGGCGGACCATCCCATTACCAAGGATATGCCTATGGTGTGGATGGCATCCAAAGATGAATGTTGGGCGATGCTCAGAGGTCCCGCCGAAAATATGACAGTTCTTGCAACAGCTAAAGACCAAACCAAAAAAGCTCCAACAGATCGGCATGAGCCAGTTCTTATGGTAATCGACTACGGAAAAGGCCGCGTTGTCAACACAGCGCTTGGACATGATCTTGACGCATTTCAGGGTGTTGGTTTGATCACCATGCTACAACGTAGCGTGGAGTGGGCGGCAACTGGCAAGGTGACCATACCCATTCCCGATGATTTTCCTACTGCAGATAAGTCATCTAAGCGCGACTTCAAGTTTAAGGAATAGAGACAAAGCGCGCACCCTTGACCAAGTTAATGTAGCTTGGGTGAAGGAACTACCGTTAGTTTTTGCGTTTGTGAGATTTTAGTGGGGGGAAGAGCATTATCCTTCTGAGATCTTTCAATAAAAAACATTTGGCTGCGTAAAGGCTGCTGACCTTTAGGAGTATTTTTTCGCATGTAAGACCCATCTGAGTTGAGAACACGAGCTTTTACTGTGTCCTTAAGGTAAGTGTCGATGATTTCATCTTTAATCCGCCCGGTAATTTGGGGGTCCTCAATAGGGAAAACAGCCTCTATGCGGCGGAAAAGGTTGCGAGGCATCCAGTCCGCGGATCCTGCGTAAGCCTTGGGGTTGCCACTATTCTCAAAATAAAAGATTCGGCTATGTTCGAGGAAGCGGTCAACGATGGAAAGCACCTGGATGTTATCACTAACGCCAGGCACTCCTGGCCTTAAACAGCAAATACCTCGAATGAGTAGGTCGACTTTTACTCCAGCTTGAGAAGCTTCGTAAAGTGCTTTAATAGTAGCAGAGTCTACTAAGGAATTCATTTTAGCAAAGATGTAAGCAGGCTTGCCTTTACGAGCAGCATCCGCTTCAGCAAGAATCAACTCAATAGATTTATTGGCGAGGTCAAAGGGGGCGATTAGCAGCTTGTTAAAGCCGGGGTAGTCTGACATACCTGTGAGTGTATTAAAAAGGACTGCAACTTCGTTTGCTATATCAGGGTTAACAGTGAAGAGTCCTAGGTCCGTATAAAAGCGGGCGGTTTTGGAATGATAAT
This sequence comes from Verrucomicrobiota bacterium, assembly GCA_039192515.1. NCBI lineage: Bacteria > Pseudomonadati > Verrucomicrobiota > Verrucomicrobiota bacterium. Next base: position 13,232 of record JBCCXA010000026.1, read on the forward strand.
TGCCTGTTCCCAAATGTGCATAATGCCGGATACGGTCCTCATCTCGACGAACAATGAGTAGGGTCTTGCAGTGCGTTTTATATCCCACAAGTCCATAAACAACGTGAATGCCGGCGTCTTCCATCCGCCGTGCCCAAGCTATATTGTTGGCTTCGTCAAATCTTGCACGCAATTCAACGAGTACCGTGACCTGCTTGCCCCTATGAGAAGCATTAATCAAGGCCTTAACCACTGGTGAGTCACCAGAAGTGCGGTAGAGAGTCATTTTGATAGCTAGGACCTTGGGATCTTCTGCGGCATACTCCAGCAATTCGGTTACAGCAGAAAAGCTCTCATATGGATGGTGGATGAGAATATCATGACTGAAGATAGATTGAAAAGGCGTTTTGCCGACTGCGAAAGGCAGGGGGTTGCACGGGGTGAAGGGGGCATCCTTTAATTTAGGATTTATGTCTAGCTCGCAAATGGGCATCAGCCGCAGAAGATTTATAGAACCGTTGGCTAAGTAGAGGTCATCTTCTTGCAACTCGAAGACTTTCAGGAGGTAGTTGATGACTTCACCGGGACAATCGTATTCCACCTCTAAACGTACCGCAGCCCCCTTGTTTCGGTTAAGAAGCTCTTCTTCGATTGAGGATAAAAGATTTTGAGCTTCTTCGTCGTCAATATAGAGATCACTATTTCGAGTCACTCGAAAAGCCCATGCACCCAATACAGTAGAGCCCGGAAACAGTGTGCTGATAAAATGAGTGATCAAACGGGATAGAAAGACAAAGTGATGGCATGCGGGAGAATCCCCGGGAAATGCCACCAGACGGCTCAGTGCTCTAGGTACTTGAACAATGGCATAGCGAAGTTCATCGGGGTTATCAGGCTTTTCCAGCATCACAATAATATTGAGGCTTTTGTTGAGCAATTGAGGGAATGGGTGGGCAGGATCTATAGCTAATGGAGTGAGCACAGGAAAAATTTCTTCATGGAAGAAATCCTTGAGCCAAGCGTAGCACTCCGGCTCAAGCTCCTCCATTTTAAAGAAGCGAATACCTTGTTTGACAAGGGTTGGTAAGAGCTCTTCATTCCAAGTGCGGTATTGATCTTCAACGAGCTTCAAGGTTCTTTGGCGTATCCCTTGAAAGATTTGTAAAGAGGACAGCCCATCCGGTCCAAAGTCGCTGGTCTTATTTTGAATTTGTTGTTTGATACCCGCTACGCGTATTTCAAAGAATTCATCTAAGTTCGAGCTCACTATACAGAGAAACTTGACACGCTCGAGAAGAGGGTGGGTAGGATCTTGAGCTTCTTCTAATACTCGGTGATTAAATTCTAACCAACTCAGTTCGCGGTTAATATATAATTCAGGGGAATCTAAGTCTAAGAAGGTCTCTGTATTCGGTGCCGTCATGTAATAATAACACGAAACAGTAACATAAACTAAAATGCATGGCTAGAAGTGGTTTTTTTATCTATCCATAGAGTTCTTAAGCCCTGGTCATGATGCCTCCAGTGAAAGATACAAAAGATTGGTCATAATCTTGGTACCATAACTCGTAGCTATCAGTGATGGCTCTTAGATTAAAATGCTGAAGAAGTAAGGTAAGCACCCCGACTCCATCAAAGTAAAACATGTTGTCGATAGAACTCAAGTGAGAGAAAAACGTGCTTAATAAGTTGCTTTCACAAACTTGCCAAAGGTGAGATTCCCAAGTTTTAACAGCCTGCTGAGTTACCCTATTGCCCGAAAAGCTGTGTTGGAATCGAGGACCAACATGACAACCATCAATGCTTGCAATCCAGCAAACCTCGTCAGGCGAATTGATATGACGGGTAACCGCTTCTTTTAGGTTAGTACCAAATTCTGTAAAAGGGTCTTTGGATGAGGGAATGATTCCATAGTGTATGTGTTGATGGAGTCCACCCATTAGGATAGGCAGGACTTGAAAAGTTTGCTCCGGGTAAAATAGTTCACGAATGACTTGTAGCCATACGATGACATACTCAAGCGAGTGTTCTCCTTCAAAAGTTTCAGGATAAAAAGCAATAGGCTCAGCAGAGGATTCCTCGAGTTCCTTCCATAAACCCATGTGGGTGGAGACTTCGCCCAGCGGGGTACTAAACGTAAATGGACAGCAGCTATATTCTGCAGGACAGCGATGTCCTACCCCGAGGATAACAAAAGTAGAAGGAAAACGACTCCGTCCAATAAGTAGATTATAAATTTGAGCGTAGATCGAGAGATTTACCCGAAAATCAATATGGGGTACAATTAGGAAATCAGCCTGTTCATATGTCTTGAGCTTTGAGCTTGCAGGAAACCTGCGTAGATACCCTGCAAATTTTTGTAAGATTTTTTCAGGATCTTCCGGGTAGGAAGTGTGGTGATGTTTTGAAGGTAATTCCATTGCCTCTGCCACGTGTCAAAAAATAGCGGAATTGGCATCCTTACAAAAGGCTGAAATGCTACGCAGAGGATCTAGGAAAATATTGCCTAGAAATACTCTTGGAATTCTGTTAGTAATAAAACTATTAGTAACTCTCAATGATGCAATGGAAGTTAAAGGAGATGTCTAACAGCTTGAACCACGGGCACAAGTGAGTCCAGGAGAATGTATCCAAATGTCATACTTCAAGGTGCTTCGGCGTTTCTTGCGACCAAGATTTCGCACAGATCTTTAACTCTCTATAGCATCCTGCGGGATCATTTAGGCTTGCTTTTTAACAATGGTCAAAGTTAACCAAACAGCCCGGCACATTTTGGTAGTGGATGATGATAGTGGGGTTAGGGGAGTTCTTCGAGACATCCTTAGCGACAAAGGCCATACGGTATTAGCAGTAGGCAGCTTATTACAAGCGGAAGAGTCTTTGCTAAACGACTCCTTTGATTTAGTCCTCTGTGATTTACAGATGCAGGATGGTAATGGGCTAGAATTTTTAGAGAAGACACGCCAGAAATACCCTGACCTATATCTCATTGTGATCACTGGTTTCGGGACGCTTGATTCTGCTGTAGAGGCGATACGTATCGGCGTATTTGACTATTTGACAAAGCCCATCAACCATACACGCCTTGATTTGGCTCTCGACCGGCTAGATGCCTTCACCAGACTGGAGCGCGAGAATGAAAGCCTCAGGCAGGAGCTAGTGGAATCTCGCCTAGAGGATGTCGTATGGGGTGAGAGTCATGTGATGCAGCAACTGAGAAGTTTGACTTTAAAAATTGGTCCAACGGATACCACGGTGCTTATTCAAGGCGAGAGTGGTGTTGGTAAAGAAGTGATCTCTCGGGCTTTGTGCGCTTCTAGTCCCCGCTCAGATAAGCCTTTTATCAAAGTAAATTGTGCCGCAGTTCCAGCAAATCTTTTAGAAACGGAATTCTTTGGCCATGAGAGGGGTGCCTTTACCGGAGCTGATAAGCAAAGGTTAGGGCGTTTTGAATTAGCTCATACTGGTACACTGATGCTTGATGAGATCACAGAAATACCTCCTGAGTTGCAGGTCAAATTACTTCGTGTCTTACAAGAACAAGAGTTTGAAAGAGTGGGTGGCACCAAAAGTATTAAAGTCGATGTTCGAATTCTGGCGACGACCAATCGAGATCTGAAGGAAGAGGTTAGAGACAGAAGATTTCGAGAGGATCTCTACTATCGCTTAAATGTAGTTCCCATTGAGATTCCCCCGCTTCGGCAACGTGGGGAAGATGTCTTGCTACTAGCTGGGTACTTTCTTAGCCGCTTTTGTCTTAAACATGGCAAGAGGATCTTAGGTTTCAGCGAAGCAGCAAAAAAAAGGATATTGGACCATTCCTGGCCAGGAAATGTGCGAGAGCTGCAAAATACTATGGAAAGATCAGTCATTTTAGCTCCAGATAAAAAAGCCCTTAAAGGAACGGATTTGTCTTTGAGCCAGTCAGTGGATGAAGATGAAGGGGATTTGGATTTTGAACAGGTCATGACATTGGAGGAATTAGAGTACTTCATGGTCAGAAAAGCATTGGAGAAATATAGGGGCAATCGAACCTATGCCGCTAAAAAACTAGGTATTAGCCTCCGAACCATACGCAATAAACTGGCGCACTACCGTGAGGAAGGCAAATCACTAGATGATGTTGGCAAAGAGACTTTTGACTAGAACTTCCAGGAAAAGTTGACTAAATATCTCTTGCACCTAATATATATCGATGCCAGAAATAACTTCAGCTGCCCCTAAACCGAAGAAACCGAAGCGTAAAAGAGTTAATCTCCGTACCCCGGAGGTGATGAATGTCGTAAAAGCTCAGGTCAACGAGGACTACCGAAGCAAAGTAGTGGACTACATTAGGTTCTCGGGTAAAGGGATCTCAGCAAATGGTTTGACTGTCAAATTAGCCAAAGCTTTTGGTTTTTGTTATGGAGTGGAAAGAGCCATCGATCTCGCTTATGCAGCCGCTAAGACTTTTAAAGATAAACCCATTTATCTGCTAGGAGAGATTATTCACAATCCAGAAGTGAATGAACAACTAAAAGAAATGGGTATTACCACACTTCTCGAAGGAGAAAATGGTTATGATCTCTCAGAGCTCAAGGAAGACGATGTGGTGATTGTTCCAGCCTTCGGCGCTCCTGTTGAGACGATGCGAGAGGCAGAAGCTAAGCAGTGTATGATTGTGGATACCACTTGTGGAGATGTCATGAGCGTATGGAAGCGAGTTCGCCAATACAATAGGGAGAAAATTACCTCTATTATCCACGGAAAAGCCTGGCATGAGGAAACCAAAGCCACGGCATCAAGGGCCCTGAGTGAGGAAGGTTATGGTCATTATCTGATTGTCCTGACTCTTGAGGAGACGGACTATATTTGCGAATATATACGTCAAGGGGGAAGCAAAGAAGAGTTTTTAGAACGCTTTAAAGGCGCTTATTCGCCAGGCTTCGATCCGGACGAGCACCTCCAGGCAGTTGGCGTAGCTAATCAAACGACTATGATGAAAAATGATACCCTTGAGGTGCAAAAGCGTATCCGGAAGTCTATCGTGGATCGTTATGGAGAAACTGCGGTAGAAAGCCATTTTCGTTCGTTCGATACGATTTGTGGAGCCACCCAAGAAAGACAAGATGCTTTGAAGGAAATGCTTAAGGAGGAAATGGATCTTCTTATTGTCGTAGGGGGCTACAACAGTAGCAACACTTCCCACCTTGCTGAAATGGGAGAACAAGTTCTACCTACTTATTTCATCAAAAATTATACGAAGATGATTTCAGAGCAGAAAATATCTCACTTCAATCAACATACGAATGAAGAAGAAGAAAGTGAGAACTGGCTTCCGGATGGAGAAGTCACTGTTGGTATTACAGCCGGTGCGTCTTGTCCAAGCAATGTAATAGAAGACACGATTAGGCACCTCTATGAGTTTCGTGGGGTCAACGTTCTAGAGTTATTACCTGAATCTGCTCGCTAAAAATTTGGAGTTTCATCATTTGTCATTTTGTACTATAAGTTACATTTACAATAAGCTATCGATTAAGGAGTGTTTATGAATAGAAGAGTTTGCTTAGTTGTCTTATTATCGTCCCTGTTTCCTTTAAGCCTCATGGCTGTGCCTGAAAAGCTGCAAACGCTAGATGGCAATTCCTATAGCAATTTTTCTGTCAGTAACATTAACAACTCACACGTCAAAATTATGAACTCTAAGGGTGTTCATAATATTAAGTTGGGACAGATTAAAGATGAAGACTTGAAGATTTTGGGTGTGAATTTGTCAGACCCTATAGTGATTGAGAATATCAAAGGGCAGCGTGAGGAGCTGAAGTGGGCCATTAAGTTGGAGGAGATTCGTAAACAACGGGATAAGCTAACCTTACCTTCGGGTAAAGTAATTGATACCAAGAGCATTACAGATTTAAACCCGATGGCTTTAACGTACCGAGATGCCACCGGTGCAAAATCAATTCAAATTGGAGATCTACCATCGGAAATTCGTGAGCTTTTTGGATATAACAAAGCTCAGGCTGACGCTTACGCAAAAAATATTCAGGAACAAATCAATGCTCAAAAATTGGCTGCTTCCGTCAGTCAACAAGGCCAAGCCAAGACGAGCACAGTTGGTAATAAAATGCTTAGCTCCTCTGGCTATCCGTCTAATATGACCAAGGATCAGATTATAGCGGAACGGAATAAAGTTCGCACCCAATTGCGTGATAAATCCGTGTCTGCGGCGGATAGAAAAATCCTGGAAGGCAAAAAGCTAGAGCTCGATGACCTTCTCAGAAAAGCGAATACGAAATAGCCCATCATGAGTTATTAGCGTGTTTCAATGAATTTTCAATTCAGAGAAAACGCTCTAGCTTAGATCCAATCGACTGAGTAATTCATCTGGCTCCATGAGGATGCCTACATAGAAGGGACCAAACTCAGCATACTGGTAGCTAACTTCATCGAATCTCATTTCGTAGATGATGGATTTGAACTCGTCAATGGTGTTGGAAAAAAGAGTAACGCCCCATTCCCAGTCGCTAATGCCGGTAGAGCCGGTAATCAGTTGCTTTACCCGCCCTGCGTAAGTTCGGCCAACTTTCGCATGCCCCGCCATCAGCTTGCGGCGTTCATCATAGCTTAGGCCATACCAATTTTGCTCGGAGTTGCGGCGTTTAGCCATGGGGTAAAAGCAGATGCTTTTCCAATCCGTAAATTTTGGGTAGATACGGTCATGGCGATACTTAGCCATACGATCCGTGAAGTCTTGCATGGCAAGTGCGAACTCGGGTGTTCCAGGTGTGAGTCCTTTTTCCTTTTCTAGCGTTTTCCCCCATTCCTCATCAGTTGTCGTGTATTCGGATTCTTCTGTTAGTGATAAGAAGCTGTATTCGCGACTCAGCACACTCGTTCCTAGCACCTGGTTAAATTGTTTTTCAAGCTTATCGATTTGATGTAAGTCAGGAGCTGCGGCTAGGAAACCGAAGTCGGACCTTCCGATGATGCTGTAGAGAAGAAGCTGGCAGTCCTCTTGACCGCGAAAATCGGAAACAAGTTGCTTGAAGGAGGTCAAGTGTTCTTCCTGAGAGTAATCAAGTTCCTCCCAGGAGGCGTAGTCGATTTCGTATATCTGATGGAGAACGTTCCATCCTACTTTGGCTATGATGCGGTTCGATTCACTAGTCATGGGTTTCTAAACTGGTCTTGAATGATCATCTTGGCAAGACCAATAGCCCTTTATCCACTTGTAACGGACTTTAGGAATCTTCTTTGAACTCTCGAGCAAACATCAGCAAAATAATACCTGATGAGAGGATGCTGCTTCCCAAGATGAGAAAAGCTTTATGCACACCTGATTTCCAAGCCAACCAAATAAAAGTGATACCAACGAGCAGAGAGAACCCTATAAAGAAGCTGCCTTTGAAAGCCAGGACATCTCGTCGTTGTTCGCGGAGATCGTGAATTTCAGAGAAAAAATAGAAGGATAAAAAGATAAAGACGGTAGCACTGATCATCGAGAATTCCGCGAATTCGGGCACAGAGAGCAACGAATCGTAAAGCCCATGAACCAGTATCACACTCGTCAGAACATAGAAAAAATGGTCTAGTGAGTGAATTCGCTTCTGCGCTCTATAGAGGGAGAGCCCTACAAGACCTGTTGTTGTCATATGAAAAAAATTGGACATCAGTGAGCGTTGTGCGCTTGTTCCTGTTCCTAGATCTGAGAAGTATCGGAAATTTTCTTCGATGGCAAAGCCCAGACCAACGCCAGCTGCTACGAACAGAGTTGTGAGTTGTCTTTGCTCCCGGAGTAAGAAGGCAAGTAAAGGAAGAAAACATAGTAACTTGATAAGCTCTTCTCGTAAGCCAATCCCCGCAAAAGAATAGACCAGGGAACTTGGAAGGTCCCCCGAGCCATTTAGGCCTAGTACTTCTGTTTGCCAAGTATGCGTCAATAGACTGATCTGAGCAGCGAGAAATCCCAAGCAAACGCCTACCAGTAATAGCGAGGTTTGCGTTTTATTTTCTGAAGCAACTTGAGACCATTGAAAGCAAAGCAGTAACCATATAGCACCACCGATGCACGATATAACCATATGGTCCAGATCATAGTCCTGGTAGTCCCAGGGAATTTGGAGTTTGATCACGGAAAGCCAATCTTGCTTTTTAACAGCGTAGTCGTACGCAAAATTCAAATCGAATAATGCTTTGTAGTCTTCATCTGCTTTTAGACGGTCCAGATCTTGATAGCTCTTGGCTACAAGGTAGGCATGTAAAGCTTTCTCTCTTAAATAGGGATACGGGCTTAGCTTATTTTCCTTTTCAAAAGCTTGTGCAGCCAGCAGATATTCCACTCGGTTTTCATAAACCAAACCAAGAGTTAAAAAACTATTGAGCACGGGAGGGTAGTTTTCTGTAAGGGTTTTAATTTTTTCCACAGGCCGGTTATCTTGGGGGTTGAGACGACTTTCCGTATAGAGCCGGAAAAGAGTTTTTTGTTCGGACGTGAAAGCCTCTTGCTCAACGGTTTCTAAATATTGAGGTAATAAGTCAGAGGGCAATTGGGAGGCAATAACCAGTAAATCACCAGGCTGGTTGACGGTGGCCTCAGGCGGTAGACCGATTTGAGGTGTTGAAAAGTGGCTCAGTATAAATCCTAGTAATCCAGACCCCAGAAGGATACCAAAGCAGGTTTTATAAAGAAAAGAATCTTCTCGAGTACGGTAATAAATCCAACTTTGCCACTTATTCATAGGAGAGATATTTCGGAGAAAATGATTTTGGAGTACCTTTTAATTTTTCAGCAGAGGCTCAATGCTTTGGTGATAAATAGTATCCCAGTTGTTTTCTCTCATAATTTTTTTACTCAATGTATGTTTAGAAGATGCAAGGAGCTTCTTAGCGGCAGCTATAGCATCTCCTTCATTTGTTAGGCATAGAGTATTTGCTTTAAGTTCTTGCGCAATCGCTTCATTTTCAATAGCCCAGCAAGGAATTTTTCTAAGAGCTGCCTCATAATATGGAAGGCCAAAGGCTTCATACCGAGAGAGGAAAAAAATCACGTCGGCTATTTGTAAACAGTTCTGCCAGATAGCTTCAGAGGTTTTAAGGCACTGGTTGAGAATAAAAACATGACCGGAAAGCTGAAACTGATCAGAGATGAGGTGCTCAAGATATTTCACATAAGACTCATTGTTATCACCGGGTTGGCCGGGGATACCTGATATGATAAGCATGGGGTTGATTTGAAGCTCTGTCTTAATCGCATTGAGATATATGATGGTCATGTCGATATTTTTTCGCTGCAGAAGGCGTGCTGGGAGGAAAAATATAAGATCACGCTCAATAAATTTTTGCTCACTGAGCCAATTTGAAAACTCTGATGTAAGTCCAAAAACACGATGAAGATCGATGCCATTTGGGACGACGGGAATGTCTTTTTCCGGGATATGGTAAGTCTCAGCAATTTCCCTTTGCCTGAACCTAGACGGGGCGATGTAAGTGACATCCTCATGCTTGGTATGCATCATGGCCCATGGATGTTTGGTAGGGTTGGGAAGTGAGTAGTCCATGTTTTTTGCAGTGAAATCATGGACCCAAACCAGCGTCCTTCTTGTTTTGGCAAGCTTTCTTAAGGCTTCTGTCAGTGCTAAATTAAAATGAGTGGTAAAGTTTCCATGGCATAGGACGATGTCTGCCCAAAGGTAATAGGGTTGCAGAGCTTCCAGTAATTCCGTGGTAAAATCAGAATAATGATGGTCTGTTTGTCCTTGATCTACAGCACGTTTTGTTTTTAAGTTTTTGGGGTAAGAGGGGGAAAGTTCAGGTAGTAACTCGAGTTGATAATCATGGGAACTACTTTTTCCTATCCCCGTTACAACTTTTACGGTATGATTATTCCTAGTCAGCAATTCCGCTAATTGGCGCATAATCAGTTCGGCTCCCCCAACAACAGGCCAGAAGGTGCTATTAATTAAAACAATCTTCATGAACAGTAGACATTATCTCTAGAGATGAACGAGGCACAATGCCTTTCTGAAAAGAATAATAGAACCGTGAATCATCTGAGAAAAATAAAAAGATTTGGGCTGACGGGGGGTATTGCTGCCGGTAAGTCAACAGTCGCTGGTTTCCTGAGTGATAAAGGCTGGAAAATTATTGATACGGATGTGATTGCACGTGATTTGTGTGAGATAGGGAAAGAGGGCTATAAAAATGTGGTTGACGTATTTGGGGTAAAGATACTAAAACAGAATAGATCCATTGATCGAGTTGCATTGGGTAAAATAGTATTTAAGAATTCTGATAAAAGAAAGTTACTTAACTCGATTCTACATCCGCTTGTCCGAGCAAAATGGATAGACCAATTTGCTAGGCATGAAGCGGAAGATCATTCAGGTCCTGCCGTGGTTGTGATTCCACTGATGTTTGAAACAGGAATGAATGAGTGGTTTGATTCCATCGGATGCGTTGCGTGCCCACTTGAGATTCAGATCACGCGCTTAATGGATAGAGGACTTTCGAAAGAAGAGGCACATTTAAGGATTGAAGCTCAGTGGTCAGTCACTGAAAAAATGAAACAAAGTGATAAAGTCATTTGGAATATTGGCAGTCTGGAGTTATTGAAAATGCAGACAGAGCAGCTCAATAGCAGTTGGCTCTCTCGCGCATGAGATAGAAGCCCCCCAAAAATCAAAGGATAGCTTATGGCAGAAGAAGGTAGTCATCTGACAACAAAAACAAAATCTGAAGTAGCAAGTGAGGCAAAGGTCGCTGTTTCCAGTGCCCCTGATGCTTCAGCTAAGAAAGATGTTTCCCAAGATAAAGAACAAGATAAAGAAAAGGATCGTAAGAAAGTGGAGGAAGCAAGTACCGAATCAAAGAAGCAAGCCAACCGTAACCGGGGTCGTAACAACAACCGCCGTAACAACAATAACCGCCGTAACTTCAGCAATAAGCAACGCGGTAATGGTTCAGGCGGTGGAAGTGATGATCATTACAACGACATGGCCTATGATGAAATTTTACCACCAGAAGGCACAGGAGTTGATGAGAATGGTGAGCCTTTGCCCCCGCCGCCTCCAGGTATTGACCTTCACTTCAATGACTTGCAGAAGAAGCATATCCAAGATCTTCACGAATATGCTAAGGACTTCAACGTTGAGAATGTCGGGACACTTCGCAAACATGAGTTGATCTTTGCCATCATGAAGCGCAATGCCGAGCGCAATGGTAGACTATTTGGTGAGGGTGTTTTAGAAATTCTCCCCGACTCATATGGATTCCTGCGCTTAGCAGCCTACAATTATACACCTTGTCCTGAAGACATCTACGTTTCGCCATCACAAATTAGACGTCATGGTTTGAAGAAAGGAGATCTCATTGGGGGAGAGATTCGTCCTCCGCGTGATAAGGAACGCTACTTTGCTCTAGTGGCAATGGATAAACTTGAAGGGGAAGAGCCTTCCAAAGCAAAGAGTGTCATTCACTTTGATAACTTAACTCCTTTGTTTCCTAACCGTCGCATTGTTCTTGAAAATTCTCAAAAATCAGATCCTGCGATGCGAGCTATGGATTTGATTACCCCTATTGGCTTTGGCCAACGGGGTTTGATCGTAGCACCTCCTCGCACCGGAAAGACTGTATTGATGCAAAAGATTGCCAATGCTATTACCGATAATAACCCCAACGCGCACCTCATCGTCTTATTGATTGACGAGCGTCCTGAAGAAGTAACGGATATGTCTCGCTCCGTAAAAGGAGAGGTAATTAGCTCCACATTTGATGAACATGCTGAGCGTCATGTGCAAGTAGCAGAGATGGTCATTGAACGTGCCAAGCGCCTAGCCGAACGGGGAACAGATGTTATCATACTGTTGGACAGCATTACTCGTCTTGCCCGTGCGTACAATACGCTGCAACCACATAGTGGAAAGATCCTTTCTGGTGGTGTTGATGCTAATGCCTTACATAAACCTAGGCGCTTTTTTGCCGCAGCCCGTAACCTTGAAGAGGGGGGGAGCCTTACCATACTCGCAACCGCATTAGTGGAAACTGGTAGTAAGATGGATGAAGTCATCTTCGAAGAATTTAAAGGCACAGGTAATATGGAAATTCACCTGGATCGTGATCTTGTAAACAAGCGTGTTTATCCTGCCATTAATATTTCGAAGTCTGGAACTCGTAAAGAGGAGATTCTCTACCATCGCGACGAGATGCCTAGAATTCATGTGCTGCGCAAGGCCTTTACCTCATTGCCATCTGTAGAGGGTATGGAGCTCCTACTAGATCGCATCAAAAAGACTCGTAGCAATGCCGAATTCTTATTGGCAATGAATCTGAAGGACTAATAACTACTTAGTCTGAGACTGAATGAAGGTATTTGTTACGGGGGGCGCTGGCTACATTGGTAGTGTATGCGTCGAAGAAGTTTTAAATGCCGGCCATGAAGTCTGTGTGTTTGATAACCTCTCGGAAGGACATCGTTCGGCGGTGGACGATCGCGCAAAATTTGTCCAGGGGGATTTACACCGCTTAGATTCAGTCAAGGAGGTGGTCAATTCTTACAAACCTGATGCCGCTATCCACTTTGCCGGTAAAGCCCTAGTTGGGGAGTCCATGGCAAATCCCTACCTATATTATCAGACGAATGTCTATGGTGGAACTAATCTGCTCGAGGCGCTTGTCCAGTATGGGTGCAAGCGGATCGTCTTTTCATCTACCTGCGCTACTTATGGTGTTCCTCTTAACGTTCCCATTGATGAGTCAAACCCTCAACATCCTATTAATCCTTATGGTCATTCCAAATTGGCCTTTGAGCAAATTTTACGGTGGTATCAAAAGGTGCATGGTCTTGCTTTTACCGCATTGCGTTACTTTAACGCTGCTGGTGCCTCAGTTAAGTTTGGTGAGCACCACCGTATTGAAACCCATCTTATCCCTAACGTTCTCAAGGTGGCCCTGGGGCAGATGGAAAAGGTTTTTATCTTTGGAGATCAATATGATACGCCCGATGGCACTTGTATCAGGGACTATATACATCTCATAGACCTAGCATCAGCTCATATTGCAGCTCTTGACCAAACAGAGTCGGGGCACTTTAATGTGGGCACCGGAAATGGTTATTCTGTCATGGAGGTCATAGAGATGTGTCGTGAGGTTACAGGGCATGCAATTCCTGCTGAAATGATGCCTGCTAGAGAAGGGGATCCTCCTCGCTTGGTGGCAGACCCCAGGAAGATCAAAAATGAGCTTCATTGGAGTCCTAAACATGCCGGGCTTAAGGAGATTGTAACCAGCGCTTGGAACTGGCATAAATTAAATCCGGAAGGCTACAAAGATTAGACGGATCTTTTTTCCTATGGCTCGCGTCACTAAAAAAAGCAAAACGGTTGCAAGCTCCTCCATCACGGTAGGCCAGTTTTACTCTGGTCATGCCGGAGCGTTGAGCTTGAAACTCGCAGCGGGGAGTCGGGGCATGGATCGAGTCATTAGTGAAGGCTCAGTCAATAGGCTAGGGCTGGCCTTGACTGGTTTTTTCAAATATTTTGCCAATCGACGCGTTCAACTCATCGGCAGCAGCGAAATGGCTTATATCCGGTCACTTTCTGCCAGAACCAGAAAAGAGAGAATTCGCAGCATCTTGGCCCATAAAATCCCCTGCATCATCATAAGTCGCAATATTAAACCTCCTCAAGATTTACTTGATGCTGCAGAGCATTCCGGTGTACCACTCTTTATTTCTCCCATCAAGACGATGCGTTTAGTAAATGCTGTAACCATTTGCTTGGAAAGTGATTTCGCCCCGACAGCTTCAGAGCATGGCAGCATGGTAGATATTCATGGAGTCGGAGCACTTATCCGCGGAGAGAGTGGTATAGGTAAGAGTGAGTGCGTTCTCGGCCTCATCGAACGCGGGTATTCACTTGTTTCCGATGACATCACTAGATTTCGTTTAATCGAAGGTCGAGATTTAATGGGAACTTCCGCAGAACTGACCAGACATTACATTGAAGTTCGCGGTATAGGCATTATAAATGTTGCCAGTATTTTTGGAGCAAGCAGTATTCGTTACAAAAAACAGCTAGATTTAGTTGTCACGCTGATTGAATGGGATAGGCTTGAGGAGGTTGACCGTATAGGACTGGATCAAAAGTACTACGAGATCTTGCAAATAAAAGTTCCGCATGTCACAATACCTGTTCGGCCGGGTAGAGACTTAGCCGGACTGGTAGAAGTGGCAGCTCTCGACCAGAAGCTTAAGCTTATGGGACAGTTTGCGGCCAACGAATTTAATGATCGCTTAGTGAGCAAAATGCAGAAAAGGTAAATCGAATAGGATGGGTGCTTTGGCAAGAAAACAAGAATCTGAGAACGACAGGGTGGTTAAGGAAATGGAAGTACAGAATAAGTTGGGCTTACATGCTAGGCCAGCTGCAATGTTTGTTCGAGCAGCAAATAAATTTTCTGGTGAAATTTGGGTAGAAAAAGATAATGAGGAGGTTAATGGGAAAAGCATCATGGGGCTCATGATGTTGGCTGCTGGCTGCGGTTCGGTATTGAAAGTCTCAGCTATTGGCGACGGGGCTGAAGATGCATTAAATGAGTTGCATGAACTCGTTGAGCGAAAGTTTGATGAAGATTAGTTCAAAAGCTCGCAATCCTTTCGTGGATTTGAATATAGATTTTAAATTGTGGAGCAAGATGAGAAAAGTGAAAGACGGTTTTCGGGAATCCCTGTAGCCCCCGGAGTTGGACACGCTGAAATTTTAGTCATTGATCGCGAAGAGCAAAGAATCCCACCCACGCCTGTAGAGGAGGCGGATATCCCCAATGAACTTGCCCGCTTAGAGGTCGCTTTAGTAAAAACACGTGAGCAAATTCAGGAGATCAAAGAGCATCTATCTCATTCCCTAGGTGAAAAGGATGCCAGCATCTTTGACGCGCACCTACTAGTGGTCGAGGATAATTCCATCTTGGAAGCTGTAAAGAAGCAGCTTTACATGAGAAAACTCTGCGTTGAGTATATCTACCATCATCTTACTCAATCATTTGCCCAAAGCATGAAAGAAGTGGATGACCCTTATTTACAAGAGAGAGCTTCAGACATTTTGGATGTAGGTCGTAGAGTCTTGAATAACTTGCTGGGCTTAGATTCCGCCAAGCGTCTAAAATTAACCAAGCCAACTATTGTTGTTGCTCATGATTTAACTCCGTCTGATACCGCGGTTTTGGATCGTAAATTTATCGTAGGATTTGCCACGGATCTGGGCAGTAAGACTTCGCATACCGCCATCATGGCACGGTCTATGAATATCCCCGCTGTGGTAGGCCTTAAGGATGTCTCGAATTTTATTGATTCTAATATTCCAGCTATTATCGATGGTTATGAAGGAATGCTGATCATTCATCCTTTGCAGGAAACGGATTTTGTATACGGGAAAATTGAGGAAAGACGTCACGAAGTCGATGAACAACTCACTGCCCTAAAGGAATCTCAAGCGGTTACCAAGGATAACAGGAGAATCATTGTATCGGCCAATGTAGAATTGCCGGATGATCTAGCACTATTGGCTGAAACCGGTGCTGAGGGAATAGGACTTTACCGCTCAGAGTTCTTATTTCTCAATCGTGTTGTTTTGCCAGAAGAAGAAGAGCAATTGGAAATGTATAGAAAAGTGGTCGAGGCTTCACTGCCTTACCCGGCTATTATCCGCACACTTGATGTGGGTGGAGATAAATTACTTGAGGAGGCGGATATTAGTGACGACCTCAATCCGTTCTTGGGTTGGCGAGCTATACGTTATCTTTTGGAGCGGGTGGATGTTTTTAAAACGCAAATGAAGGCTATCTTGCGTGCCGGGGGAGGCAAAGCTATCCGCATGATGTTCCCTATGATAGCCACTTATGAAGAGCTCATGAAGAGCAAGGAGCTTCTTCAAGAATGTTACCAAGAGCTCGAAGCCAGTGGGTTGCCTTATTCTAAAGAAGTAGAACTTGGAGTGATGGTAGAAGTTCCCTCTCTGGCGCTCACCCTTGATAGGATCGTCAATGAAGTAGAATTTTTTAGCATCGGAACAAATGATTTGATTCAGTATACGCTAGCGATAGATCGAACGAATGAAAAAGTGGCAAACCTTTATCAGCCTTGTCACCCTTCTATTATCCAACTCATTCGTCGCACGGTAGATGTCGCACATGAACACAACAAATGGGTAGGTGTCTGTGGCGAAATGGCTGGTGAGGTCATTCTGACGCCCTTACTCCTCGGCCTAGGTGTAGACGAGCTAAGTATGGGTTCTATCTTTATTCCTCGAGTGAAGAAGGCCGTCCAATCTCTGAGTTATAAAGAGATGAGTGCATTTGTCTTGGAAATCGAAAAGAAAAATACTGCGCAAGAAATACAGGACTGTCTTGAAGAAATTGCTTCTCAGAATTATCCAGAATTATTGGAATAGTTATTTAGCGCTAAAAGTCATTTCCAAAAATGGATGCCCCCCTTATGGTAGCCTTTCCCGGTATCATGAATTCTATGCAGCTCGCTACAGCATCTTCAGCTAATGACCTCGTTCAAAGTTTGGCAATACTGCTTTTGGCAGCTGGCTTGAGTGGTTGGCTCTTTCAAAAGATTGGTTTGTCTTCAGTCGTAGGCTACATTCTTGCCGGTATTGTGATTGGTCCTAATTCCTTTGGTACCACTCTCATCGATGACCAGGAGCGAATTGATGCTTTAGCACAAATAGGCCTTGTTTTCCTCATGTTCTGGATTGGTCTAGGTTTCAGTATTCGTCGAGCCAGGCGTGTCGGACTTAAGCTGATATTGGCCAATATTATTGCTGGGTTGGTCCTTTTTCTTGCCTTCTATAGTGTCAGTAAAGCTTTAGGATGGAATCAAGATATCTCGATTTTTATCGGAGCCATGTTTATGATTAGTAGTTCGGCAATTATTTGTAAACTACTTGGTGAAAAGGGGATCTCCCACGAACGCTCTGCTCAATACGCCCTAGGGGTTGTTATCAATGAAGATGCCATGGTTGTCATCTTGATGACACTACTTGCCTCTTATATTCAATTTTCCAGTGTTGAGGTAGGTTCAGTCTTATCTGTTGTCGGTACGTTACTGCTTTTTTTGACACTCATATTATTACTGGGCCTAGTCTTCATTCCCCGAATTCTTGCATTCTTTGAAACCCGTTTGGATCGGGAATTATTTACCAACCTTATGATCGCTCTGGTATTTGTCTTTGCCATTGTTGCCGTTAGAGCGGGTTATCCCTTGGCACTCGGGTCTTTTATTCTTGGAGCGATTGTCGCGGATACCTCTGCTAAAAGGCAAATCGAGCGACTTCTTGGTGGAAGCACTTATGTGTTGGGCGCTATTTTCTTCTGTGCAATTGGAATGATGATTGAAGTAGAGGTTCTACTAGAATCTTGGAAGCTCATTCTCCTCTTTTCCTTTCTTACTCTAGCACTTAGATGCATGGCTTACAGCACGGGATTGATGGTTTCGGGGGTAAAGATGAATGAAGCAATTCGCACAGGCTTACTCGTAACTCCTGTGGGTGAATTTTCATTCGTGATGGCTGAGATTGGCCTGAAAGGCGGTAAGCTGACTTCTGAATTCTATGCGCTCGCTGTGGGTGTTTCTCTAGTCACAGCTGTGGTCGCACCTTTTATTTTTAAACACTCGGATGGTATGAGCGTGTGGATGCAAAATCGTTCACCCAAATTCTGGCGTAGATTTCTAAGTGCTTACCATGAGTCCTTGGAAAAAATTGGTCAACTTCGCTCACAAAGTAAGATTTGGCAACTAAGCAAAAAACGCATTTTTCAAATCATGAGAGAAGTGCTAAGTGTTTCTGCTATTTTAGTCTTCTCAAGACCACTATTAAGCTTAATTGAAGAAAAGTTTGGTGAGCACATTTTACTTGTACACGGAACACCTGTTATTTTCTGGACCTGCATCATCGCGTTAGTTTCAGCTCCTTTATTTGCCTTATGGAGGAATATTGATGCCCTAACCATGATTTATAGCGAAATGCTCTTTTCCAAAAAAGAAACCCTCTCTCGCAGGCGTATGGTAGAGAACACCATGAAGATGATCTGTCTCGGAGTAACCATTATTTGGCTGTGGGCTATTCTGCCTATTCCAACATTCTCCATGGAAAGTATCTTAGTGCTCGCTTTTTTTGGAATTGCTTGGTTTTTATTTTTCAGAAGTCGTTTGATTTTTTGGCATAGCAAGCTCGAATATGCCCTTAAGGAGGCCATTGCACCTGATAGCCTTGATCACACCGAGAAATTACCAAGACTCTTAGATGAGCACGAATCTTGGGGACTTGAAATCTTAGAAGTTGAAATCCCTGAGCGCACTCGCTTAGCCGGTAAAAGTTTAGAGGATTTACATATAAGACGTAACTTTAATGTCACAGTCATTGGCATTGAACGCCAAGGTTTTCTCATAGGGAACCCCAGACAAGATACTAGGCTTTATCCAAACGACAGACTGCTTCTACTCGGTAAAGCAGAGGCAGTAGGAGAAGCAAGAGATTATCTGAAAAAACGTCGTGTCACTGAGATATCAAAGGCGAACTTTGAAGATATGATTTTGGAACATGTCACCATTGATGAAAAGTCCTCCTGGTGCCGAGCAAAACTTGCTGACTTGGCTTTGCCCAGGAAGTTTGGAGTTCAAATTGTGGGCTTAGCTAGAGGGGAAGAGATGATTAAAAAGCTTTCAGGAGAACAAATACTCTTACCTGGTGATGAACTCTTAGTCATCGGTGCCCCTAGCGAGATATCAGAGCTCAACCGCTGGATGCTGGAGGATGCAAAAGCCAAAGTGTAAACCCGGATGATGTAATAGAAGTTGAATAAATCATGAAGTCTCTATGGCATCAACCGGGTTAAAGACTAAGTGGCGTAATGGTTAATTTTCTGATGGCTAGCGGGCCATGATCTCCTTGAATGACTACTGGGCCGGTTTTTTTTTCATCAGTGAATTGTGCGGATCGGGTAGGTCCTAAGGCAGCCTGGTTTTCATGCACTAACTCTCCATTTACAAGCACTTCTATAAATTGAGCTGGCCCTATTTTTTTACCAGACGAATCAAACCGCGGTGCCTTAAAAGTTATCTCTAGAATTTGCCATTGGCCGGGTGCTTTAGCTGCATTGACCTTCGGAGCAACACCTTCAAACCCTCTTTGTTCCTTCGGTCCCTCTGTTTTCCATCGTTGATATAAACCGCCCAGGCCAGAAAATTTTGGTTCCTTTTTACCATAACTATCAAGGATTTGAATTTCATAGCGTCCCATAACATAAACACCGGAGTTAGAGCCCTTGGGCACCATGAACTCTAATTCAATGCGTAAATCACGATATTCTTTTTTAGTAAAGAGATAACTAGCTTTTTGCTTGGTCTTTCCATTAACCAGTATAGGACCTTCGTCAGTTGCTTCATAGGCTAATGCTTTTTCCCCTGAAACGGCTTTTACCTCATTGGTAAATTCCCACCCACTAGTCGTTTCCGCCTTAAACTTTGAAAAATCCCCCTTGCTTAGAAGCTCCTCAGATGCCTCTTCAGCCAACAGCAGGGTGCAGCTCGTCAATAAAAGTAACCAGTAAGCAATGACTGTTTTCATATCTTGGAACTCTCTTTACTCTAGCAAAGAGCTCCTCACGGATAAAGCTCAACCAGCAACATTTTTTTGACTAAATCTCTAGGTCTCTCAGGCATTATACGGCCTTAAAATAGAAAGACTTTAAGAATGAGATATGTTATCAATTAATTATTGAGCTTTTTCTGTTAATCTGCTCCATATATAAAATGCCTTATCTATTAAAGATCCTCTTGAGTCTTGTTTTAATTATCGGTATCTCAGAGATGACGCAGCGCTTTGGATTCTGGGGATCTCTCTTAGCGTCTCTCCCTTTGATTTCCATTATCTCTATGATCTGGATTTACTCGGACACTCACGACATTCAGAAGATATCGAACTTTTCCATCCAGGTCTTTTGGTTTGTGCTTCCTTCATTAGGACTATTCCTCACACTGCCCTGGTTTCTTGCTCGTTTTTCATTTATGCTTTCTCTAGGCCTCGCTTGTCTGGTCACGGTAGTCCTCTATCTGCTTATGCTTGGGATTTTTAAACTGCTGAATTACGATATTTTAAAATAATACATTTACTAAATTCGCCAGCTCTATTCTGGTGATTGTGGAAACGGATTTTCAGCCTCTGCATCATCCAGTTTTAAAATAAACAAACCATTCGCATTTCTCCAAAGGTGTTGTAGCATCTAGTCAAACGTAAACATTTTAAAATCTATAAAGTCTTACTACTAATTGTAGAAACTATAGGTTACCTAAACTCATAAAGGAGACTACAAATGGGAAAATACTACGCGGTCCTATTTACCGCTTACATCGCGATCCAATGGACAAGCTGGCTACAAGCTATTGTATGGGATTCGGATAAATACAGTGAATCGAAGGCACAAGCCTTCGCACAAAATAAAACATGGAAGATCGGCGTGGGCGGTTGTTCGGCCGTCAAAGTTCAAAAAAAATGGATTGCTAGTGCAAGACACTGTGGGGCAAAAAATTCAATTAACCAAGATGGTAAAACATATAAAGTCACCAAAAATGTGGTTCATCCTGTTTCTGATGCTCGGCTTTATCGAGTTGGTAAGAAACTGCCATCTGGTCGCGTTGCTCCCAGAGCATCCGATCTTAAAGTAGGTGACCGCTTCCAAAAAATAGGAAGGGGAAGATCCGGACAAACGAGCTTAAGTGGTAATCGAGGCAGAGGGGTCGGTGGCTTTGGTATTTGGCGCGGCGGTCGAAATGAAGTAGACGTTTTTTGGTCACCAAACAGGATACGATACATTTATGATAAAAATTATAAGAACGAAGTTGGAACTGACAGCGGAGATAGTGGAGGTCCTGCCACCATGGGCAATTATTTAGTGTCAACAACAGCAGGGTCAACCGCGATTTATTGGTTTGATGTCGATTGGACTCGTATCGAAGGCTGGTGGCAAGATTATCTTTAATAGAGAAACTGCTTCTTTTATACAGTTTCTGGTTTCCGCTAAGAATTAGAGACTATGTTACTACTTCGTTTCTTTAGGCTCTTTCGAGTAGAGGACAAGATTAGCCTAAAACTAGATCAGTCGGCTTCATTTTATATCCTACTCTCCTTCAAATATGATTCACCTTTTGATCCAGAATGATGTAATAGAAGCTGGACGAGATGCTGAAAATTTCGAGTCACAAGGATTAGTTAGAAAGCGGGCAATAAGCGTTTTGCCGGTAAATACTCGCTACAGCAAAAAGGGTATACAGGAGAGATTAATCCTATGCTATCCAGGAGATGATGAAGTATTCATAGATTTTTCCGGTGGATCGGTTTCTTGATATCAACATGGATCCAAATACCAGGAGACTACACAGATCTCTGCAGGGGCTTAGAGTGTAGGGTGTCGTGGGGTAAAGAAAGGGACCTTACGCTCTTTACGTCACTTTTCGATTATTTACCCTTTCATCACCACTCTGACTGTCCCCCATGTCACCCTCAGATTTGATCGGAGGAGCTCTAGGGGAAGACACAAAAAGGGTCCACAGATAAACAAATATTAGAGAGAAGCCATCCTTCTTTAAATAGCCGATAATTCCTCTTTCAGTGAGAGTGAGATGCTTATGTTGTATAAGCACAATAACTCAGTCCAAGGCAATTCTTTCACCCAAGACTGGAAGCTGGTGCTGCGTTTCAGATGTGAATTCGCATGTACAAAGAATAGAGTTATAAGCTTTGGTGTAAGGTAGCTAGGCGAGGCAAAGTTTGATTTTCACAAGCCTGAGATTGTAGGGAGGATCTTAAAGCTAATGAATTTCAGGCTTCTTTGGGTAGCAAAGAGCCCAAAGTATAAATCTCTGAATGGGAATAATCTTTCAAAAAGAAAAGCCACTTTTCTTTTACGATGTCGTTTTTCTCTATCTTTGTTTTCAGCAGTGTAATCGATGTTGTGTTTTTCTCTGATGTGATATTCGTAAAGAAACATAGCATGATGAGCTAAGCACATGAAGTACGCTTGCATTTCTTTGGTAGCCTTGCTGGGTAGCCCACGCTTTTTTCTCTCCAAGTTTGGTTTTGATTTGGTCGAATATCTTTTCAATATGACAACTCATTTTATAGAATAAGGCAATGAGACCTGGAAGTAATATCATCTCGGAGGTGATTCAAAGTTCAAAGAGCCTTCGATAGCTTTTTAAAGATCTAAAAAATGACTTTTACCGATCAGAGGTACTTTAGTCTCCAGATGTGTGAAACTTTGTAGGAAATCTCTTCCACTTCGGTATGTTCCGGTAATTCTAAAATGCTATAAGTGCAAAAAAAGAGCGGCAGGATGTACCTGCCGCCCCATGGTTTCTACTACTACTACTATTACAAAATTCTCGTAGTTTATTCAGTGGCCTTAATATTGATGAATAATTTGTCTCCAATATCTGCCAAGGCTGTGTTGTACTTAATGGTAAGAGTTTCGGTTCCATCACCATTACCAACTGGACCACTAGTCACTTCGTACTGTTTATCACCCAAGGTTGTCCAAGAATCTGGGGTAAGCTCTGATGAGATTTCGACCGTGTAAGTAATGGATTCATCTTGACGGCGAGTATAAGTCTTAAATATGAATCCGTCTTCGTCCATATAGCTAGTTTGTTGCCTCGGGTTGAGAGAGTTATTGGGATCCAAGCCAAAGAGGAATTCATATTTATTGTTGTAACCATCATTGTCGGTATCTAAGTCACCAGAGTTTGTTGGTAAACCATTCTCATCTTCCCAAAGTTGATATGGAGTTTGGGGAGCGCTGCTCTCCACTGTGATATTCACGGTTAGCGAGGTGCCGGCGACACCCTCAGTATCGTAAGGTGTAATGGTAAGGGTATATTGGCCATTGTTGAACTTTTTATCAGGAAGGTGATTCTTTGCTTTGAAATTCCATGTATAGTCTCCATCTGTTCTTGTCACAGAGGCAGCCCCAGAAAGTTCAAAGGTAACTGTGCCGAAGTCCTCGGCGGGAGTGGTGTTAGCGCGGATGTGGAGATCTGCTGTTCCAGCAAGGTATGTGTCTATAACGACATCATCCGTGACAGTATTATAACCATCTATATTCGTGAAGCTGATAGAGTCCACGCTGATGGGTGGTAAGGGATCTTCATCCGTTACGGTAAATTGTAGAGAAAAAGCGTCGCCTGCGCTGCCTAGTCCATCATCTTGGTTAAAGGGTGTGGCTATAAGACTGTGAAGGCCATTATTGAAGGATGCACCTGAGTCATTTCCACCGTTGTCAAGAAATAGTGCCCATGGGTAACCACTTTCCACTTGATCTTGATTGGTAGATCCTGTGAGGCTAAAGATGACACTACCAAAATCCGAATTGGGAAAGGTGTTCGCGCGAATATTCAAGCTAGTAGTCCCAATCTCATTGGTATTAATGATTGCATTATCAGGAATAGGATCGAAACCGGGAACAGGTTCATTGGTGGTTGCGTTAATGAGGGTAAAAGATTCCACAGAAGGGGGTGTGACAATGTCAGTTGGTTCAAAAGACAGGCCAGTCCAGCGGCCTCTGGCCCACGCTGTTCCATCCCCTTCTGGAATAAGACCATTAGTTACTGCGTTGGATTCTACTGCCAGGATAGCTCCGACGGGGATTTCAACACTGGTGGCAATGATGTGAACTTGCGGTTCGAATGCCTCAGATGTTGGATCATTCGTCACCTCGCCGATAAGGGTGCCATCGACATAAAATCTATATAAGCAATCCCCATCCTCTTCGCCTATAGTATTGATGGTTACTTGATAGACATCGCTCACACCTGCAAATGTAGCAGTTGCTCGAGCAAAAGGTCCGCGGTATCCTTTATTTGCTGCATCAATAGCAAGGGCGTTTTGAGAATTGTCTCTATAGTAAGGAATTGCTCCTGCCGTGATATTGGGGAAATCTGCGGTTGCATCGAGCATATAAGGATTGGAAGGATTATCTGCATTTTGAAGGAGGATGACCCAGTCTTGACTAGTCTTGCTAGGTGCTTTTTTAAGGTTACGGATATTTCCGCCATTGACTTGGGCAGTAGAAGTCTGCTGCAGTGCACCACCATTGCGGGGATCATACCAACTGACGTTATAAGTACCACTGACATCTGAAAGGTCTATAGTGGTAGTGCCACCGTTTCTGAGGTAAATTAGGTAGGTATCACCAGGCTTGGCCAAGCACCAACTATCAAGATTGCTGGTCAAAGAATTATCACTAGTCATATCCTGAAAAGGAATGTTGTAGTTTTCAAATAGCTGTAACATATATCTGCAATAATCCCAAAAATTGTCGCGGCTACGCCAGTCCTGACAGGTTAGATCGGAATGATCATATTCATAGCCAAAGTAAAAGTTAGTGCCGGCACCTCCTGCCATGACAGATCCCCAAAGCGCATCTTTGCGACCGTTCTCATGGGAGTTAATGGGGTCCTCTTCGCTTCCACCTCCTGGATTTGAATCAGGTCTTAAAGCTGAACTGGCATCTCCTGGTTCATCGCAAAAAACGACCCAGGGTTTTCCTGCATCCGCAGACTGGTCTACCCAACTTTTAACTTCATCGAAGACGTCAGAAAAATCAGCTTGGCCTGCCTGTAGAGACGCACCTGTCAACTGTGATTTACTCCCTAAAAGGCGTTTATAAACCGCTTTTTTCTCCTTTTCATTAGGATAAGAATGTATGGCGACAAGATGGTTGTAAGGGTCATTGTCTTTGAAATATTGCGTGTATGCTTTGACCCGGGTTTGGTTTTTATCTGCGAGTTCGTCATTGCGGTGAATATCACTTTCCTCGCCCAAGTTCCACTGCAGACCTAAGTGATGACCGAAACGAGCAATTAATTCACGGTAATAGAGCTTTCGCTCTCGGCCCAAGTCTCCGCCATCCATTTTACGGTCATTCTCGTTTTCTTGAGTTTTAATATCCATGAAAAGGCCTTTCTTGCCTGCGTAAGACATAATTTTGCCCCACTGTGCCATCTTAGATATATCGAACCGATCGTGGTGGACACCGTGGGTAGGGTCTGCCCAACGTCCAGTCGTGGGCAATTCACCGCCTTCAGATCCAGCTGGATCGTCCTCGATGGATTCATAACCTGCTACATCGCTCCTTAATAGATGAGGAAACACATTGTCATCATCTCCATCTAGGCTGAAGGTAAGAAATGAAAAGGAATTGAGGCCTTCAATCTCACTTAAGTAGCGAAGTGCTCCAAGGAGCTCAGTCCCTTGAAGTTCACCTGTTTCAGCATCTGTCCAAGTATAACCCGATGCGTCAGTTGCATCGTAGTCCTCCGCATGTGGAACCCATGATTTGCGCAAATTGGGGTTTACTTTGGGATCATTAGGAGTGTCATCAATGTCATTATAAGCAAATAGATTTTCAGGGGCATCGGCTCCTGCCTTTATGAAGTATTTGCCGCTACCCGCAAACTTTAAATGATGTTTGTTAACATAAGTAAGACGTCCTCTGGCTCGGAAGTCAGGCTCGCTTTTATCTGTTTCTTCTACTGTGAAAGAACCTGTGAGTCCGTCATAGGGAACTACAGCACTTCCAGCTATTGCAGCGGAATCGATAGCCACATCCGTTCCTTCTCGGAAGCTGATCTCATAATTCCATTGGCCAATTTCGTCAGGGGATAGATGAGCGTGCCATTTGTTCCCACTGGTAGCTGATGTGTTGGCGGCGCTGCCATCAGCAGCAAAATAACCGGGAACTTTATAGCTCAAGCCGCTATTAGTGTGAGTGAAAGTGACCGACATTCGGTAATCTGTAAATGGGTTAGGAGAAGCCATTTCACCGGTTGAAGGTCCGTCGAGCTCCAAGGTAACCTTGTGCCAGCGTTTGAGTTCTCCTTTCACATACACTGGTCCAACAGGCTGAGCTAGTGTTTCAGGATTGCTTAAGTCTTCCGCAACTTTCCGCTTTACGTTTTTATGTCGAAACATCAGACGATTAATTTTATAGTCCGCTGAACGTCCATGAACTACTAGCTTGTAAACCTCTCCGGATTTAAAGTCATAAACGGCGACCCGTTTGTTATCATGACCTCCTGGGTCTAACCTGGTTCCGTCTACCCAGTCAAATTGATTGTTCTTACCGCCAAAATACTTCGTATCGCTTTGTAACATACTTAAAGGAGCATCTCCTAGATGATACTGATCATCATATACAACTTTTCCATTTTTCTTAGTCTCAGGAACATCTTTAGGATCGGGATTTCTAGCATCATAATCACCGTCAACACGGACAAAACAATCATTTGCTATATCCGTCCTAAATACTCCATCTTCGTCGAATTGATCTAATTTTGCACAATGAAGATGGAGGAAGTAAATGCCCCCTTGATTGATTTTAAATGTGTACTCCAGTGGACTGGTGGGGTTAGGTTGACCGATTGGACTATCTCCTGCAAATTCTAATGAACCTTCGCCAGTTGTATTGGCGGAGTCTGTAGTCGTGTTGAGGATCCATTCACCATACGGAGATAGTGTACTTTCCATTTCCATAATGACCAGACCCTCTGATTCCTCGAACTGATAACTCTGTGCCCAGGCTGAATGGGTTTCTATGGCCAAAGAAACGGCTATGAACCGAATAATAACAATTGCGTTTAGTTTCATAAACTCTACATATACCTTTCTAGTAAATCGGCAAAAACTTACAGAAAATTTTAAAAAAAGCAATTACCACTTTAATAATACTAAGCATAGTGGCTCTAGGACTATATTAGTTAAATTGCTTTATTTTGACTGATTTGTTGGAGGTAAAAAAGAAGAAGGTGAGGGCCAGCAGAATTTTGAATGCAAGTGGAAATACTTTTCTTTTTAACTGTTTTTTGATGCTTAAAAACCGAAGGGTGCCATAGAGACTCAAAGATCTTGGCCTGAAGAATCCTCGAGTCACTTAGAGGCATGACTTTTTAATACACCTTTTTCTTTGCCCTGTGGTTCAAGTTTTTAGGTTTCTCTTTCAATCCCTATTGCATGAACCCTGCTTAAATCAAAAAACTAGAACCGTACATCATGTGTAATGCTTAAAGTTATGAAGGTTCTGATTTTTATTCCGACGCTTTGATATTAATGAATAGTCTATCTACAATATCTTTTATGGCGGTCTCATAAGTGAGACTAAGCGTTTCAGTTCCATCACTGTTAACTGTAGGACCGTTAGTGATTGCATAATCCTCATCAGCCAAGGGCTTCCAAGAATCTTGAGTGAGATCCTGGGAGATTTCAACAGTATAGGTTATGGATTCATTCCGGCGGCGGGTATAATTTATTGTCAGATAACCGTCTTCGTTGATGTAATGAGTATATCGCCTCGGGTTAAGCGGGTTATTGGGGTCAAGACCAAAGAGGAATTCATATTTATTGGTATGACCGTCATTATCTGTGTCTAAGTTAGCGGAATTTCGAGGTAAATCATTATTTTCTTCCCAGAGTTCATACGGACTCTTGGAAGCACCTTTTTGCACGTCTATATTCACGATGAATGGAGTTCCTGCTATATTTTCTGTATCATAAGGGGTTACAGTAAGGGTGTGTTCACCATAGCTGAATTGGCCCTCTGGAATGCGCTTCCTGGCTTTAAAATCCCATGTATAGCTTTTGTCAGTCCATGTTGAAGTGGTGGCGCCAGTAAGTTCAAAGACAACTTTGCCAAAATCCTGAGCGGGCGTAGTGTTGGCGCGGATGTGGAGATCAGCCGTTCCGGCAAGGTCAGTATTGATGACGATGTCATCAGTGAAATTATCATAATCGTCAATGTTTGTGATGCTAAGGGAATTAATAACGGGTCCAATAGGCTGACCTAATGTTTCAGGGTTATTGAGGTTTTCGGCTACTTTTCGATCTATGCTACTAAGTCGCAACATAATACGGTTAATTTTAAAGTCGCCTGAGCGACCGTGAACCACCAACTTGTAGACCTCGCCTTCTTTGAACCTGTAGACACAAGCTCGCTTATTTTTGTGGCCTCCTGGATCTAGTGTAACTCCAGATGACCATGCAAACTTCTTATGTCTACCTCCAAAGAACTTGGTATTATCGCGCAACATGGTTAGAGGCGCATCATTTTGGTCGAACTTAGGATCATAGACTTTTTTACCATTCACTACCTCAAAAACATCCTCAGGATCGGGGTTTCTCGCTTCATAATCGCCTTCCATACGAACAAAACAATCATTTGCGACGTCGACCCTTGGTATTCCATCTACTTCCTGATCTAATTTGGCGCAATGAAGGTGGAGGAAGTAAATGCCGGCTTGATTGATCTTGAACGTATATTCCAATGGGCTCATAGGACCATTGTAGCCAACGGGTTCTCCATTAGCATATTCTAATGATCCTTCTCCTGTGATATTTTTAGGGTCTGTAGTGGTATTAAGGATCCATAAACCATAAGGTGAGGGGGTACTTTCAGCCTCCATGATGACAAGACCTCCCGATTCCTCAAATTGATAACTTTGAGCTTGAATAGTATTAATTGTGATAGCTAATACGAATATAAGTGATTGATTAGTAGGTGAAAATAGCTGTGTTAATCTCACATAGACCTTTCTTTAGTAGTTATAACAAAAATATAGAAAATCTAAAAAAAGGCAATCACTATTTTATGAATAGTATGGAAAAATATTATTCTGATATTTGTGATGCTATTTTTGTCTTAATGGTTGGGGTTGAAGGAGATTGTAATAGTAAGAAACAAATCAAAACAAGTTGCTTATGTCCGAATATTGTAATAGAGACTTAATAAGTCTACCCACTTATCGTAAACTCTATTATACTATCGAGATTAGGTTACTTTTTCTTCTTCTTTTTCTTTTTTTTACCTCCCTCGAATAGATTTTTGGGAGTGTCTTCGTGGCGAAAAACAATTTTATCTAGTTTGAATAACTGAGAGCGCCCAGAAACGGTTAAAGTATAGGATTTGCCCTCTTTAAAATTGTAAACGGCATTAAATTTTTTATGTCCTTGGTCAAGACGGCCACCGGAAACCCAAGCAAATTCTTTATCATTTCCACCAAAAAACTTAGTATCTTCTTTTAGCATATCTAGTGGAGCGTCTCCTTTATTAGGTCCTGCATCAAAATCACCTTTTACCCGGACATAGCAGTCATTAGCTAGGTCATGCCTGACTTTCCCTTTCTCGGTAATGGATTCTCTGGCGCAATAAAGATGGAGGTAATATAGGCCTGCTTTTTCGATGGTGAAATCAAATGTGATCGGCGAACTTGCTTTCCCGCTAATAGGCGAATTACCTGTGAATTCGAGATATCCGGCTCCCGTGTACCCTTGGATATCGGTTTTTAATTTCCATCTTCCTTTGCTTCGCGTGGTTTCCTCTGCTTCAAATAAAATGAAACCTGCCTGATTAGAAGCCGCAGCAAAATTCAGCAGAGCAAAAGTGATAGCCAGAAGTTGAAAGGTAACTTTGATGCTCATCAACTGGGGGGCATGGGGCAATATTTTGGTAAGCGTTAGTTGGCCTTAAAGATTGCCATGCCTGATATATGCGGTTCCCATAGCATGAGTGTCTTGTCCGCTTCGAGTGAAAGATCTAATCTGCCGTCTGCCACAAGAACTTCATAAGGACCATACTTTTTCCATGCTCTGTGAGGAAGATCAGCCTCCATTCCAGTCTCCACAAGCTTGTCTTCTACTTGTAAGTTTATAGAACGAGCGTAATCCAATCCAAATGTGCTGTTGGCCATGCTCCAAAGAAAAATTTGGTAGCGGCCATTAGGAAGGGGTTGGCGAAGGGATATGACACCACCTAGATCTTTTTTCCTTCTGTCTTTAGCAGTGATATTACACATGAGCATTTGTTCTAGACTACTTCCAGGTTCAACGTCCAGCGGAGTAACTACAGAATCAAAACCTCTAATTTCGGTATTTACTTCAACAATCATTCCGTTACGCTCTGCCTGCTTTTGAGACCACCACTGGTTTCCATCTATGACACAAGCATCACCATTGAAATTGACACCTAGAGCCAATTGCCATGAAGTTAACTCTCCTGTTTTTCTAACAGTCGTATAGTCGCCTTGTTCTAAATGAACAGACGTTTGATCGGATAGCCTTTGAACACCCACTGATCCTTCAAGGACATTTACATTTGTTGAATTTTTTTCGGAACGAATCGAAAAAATAGTTCCGAGAACTTCAATGAGGGCATTTCCTGTTTGAACTTTGAAAGGCCGACCGTTCGCTTGTGGAGCTACATTTGCAGTGAGCTCTCCAGCTGAAAAGTGAACCATCTTGCCTGGGGCGGGGGCCAACAATTTTAAGATGCTGCCAGCTTTTAAATGAAGAGTCGTTTCGTCAGACAGATAAGTTAAGTTAGCAAAACCATTGAGCACCTTAATCTGATCTCCAGCCTTAGCTTTTTGAGAACTTAATGGGTCGAGAGGGGTGCCACCCCTAGTCCAGGAGACCAAGGATCCTTTCTCTACACTTAGACGCGCCAGTGCAGGCGCTTCAACTGCCTGAGGTGAGCTATTTTCAACAATCGGTTTCGCTTGATTTTTTTGAAATCTAAAGAAAACCGCCAAACTCAATGATATGACAAGTACGGCTACCAAGCCGATTAAAACGGGAGATTGTTGGTTCTGTTGGCGATAGCGCTGGAGATGATGAGTAAGCCTTGCTCGTCTTGGTGGTCCACTTAATTGATTGATTGGATACTGACTTTGAGGCTCAAGACTTTTCAAACGGGAGCATGCTTGGACCATCAAGCTGACCTCCACTAACTCCTCAGCAAAGCCTTCAGCAAAGTGGGGGTTTTCTTCCAGTGCATTGGCGAGTTCTGCCTTTGATTCTTCATCGAGGTTACCTTCAAGATATCTGATTACCCATTCTGATTGAGGTTGGTTCATTGAACAACTCCTCTCATATAACTTGTGATACATTGCCTTAGTTTGACGCGCAGGCGATTAAGGATGACATATATAGCGTTCACAGTCTTTTGCATTCGCTGAGCAAGAACTTCACAGCGATCACCGTCTGCATAAAAAGACAAAAGCAAATCACGCATTCTTTTATCGAGCCTGGAAAGACAGGCTTCCAAAGCGGCTTTTTTTTGGTTTAGAGTTGAAAGCGGAGTCTCTTGCAAATAATTTCCAAGAGTGCTATCGACGAGATCGATAAGCCGCTCTTCGGTACCGGTCTGCTCACGGCTGTGCTTCCGATATATGTTTAGAGACTTAAATTTAATGATTTGGCGCACCCAGGGTAACACCGCACGACCTTCTTCGAATTCACTCGCTTTGCGGCTTACCTCAATAAGAGTCTCTTGAAAGGCATCCTCTGCTAGAGCCCAGTCGCGTAAAATACCATAGGCGTTAGCAG
Source organism: Verrucomicrobiota bacterium (assembly GCA_039192515.1). NCBI lineage: Bacteria > Pseudomonadati > Verrucomicrobiota > Verrucomicrobiota bacterium. The sequence continues at coordinate 44,620 of JBCCXA010000026.1, forward strand.
TTAGCGCATGTGACCATTTCATGGTTTCCATAAGCAAATATTCTCGCTTAGCTTCAATATTCTCGAATTGCTTAGAATCAGCCATTCCTAGTACGTATTTGCCTGAAAAAGAAAATCCTTACAGAAATCTTCATACTCTGATTAATTCCTTATAATTAAATCATCCATTTCTATCGTCAAGCTTTGTTAAGATGCTTTACTTAGCGCGTTTGCCATTTTCCTAGCATTAGCAAGCTTGTTTATTACTGATTCACTAAGAGTATATAGCAACAATAGATCTACTTTTATTAATCAAATTAAGAATTATCTAAAGCATCAATTAATGTTTTTAATGCTTTTTGTATAGTAAATATGGAATTTATTTAGATTCTTAAAAATCGATTGGATAGAGTTCCTAGCATCAAGATGCAAGATTTATAGAAACTGGAACTTAGTATTTACTGCTCTATCTCTAAACGAACAAAAAGCCTACTTGTAAGTGTTCCGGAGCTATTTGCTGTCACGGTCGTAATGCCTGGCGAGGGCGTGTTTTTTTCAGCATGGATGGTCACTAAAGTGCCACCGCTTTCTGCTAGACCACTGGAGTAGAAAGTTTGCAAATCCTTCGACCAGCTGTAAACCAAATTGATGTTACTGGCTGGATTAGTACTCTCAGGATGTGTGAAAGAGAAAGTGTCGCTATCTACCATCGTGCAACATACAATGCGACCCGACGACACACTTGGATCAGTTCCAAAGTAATTCTCTAAACCGTTGTTATATCCATCACCATCGGGATCGTCATTGATCCCTGTAAACAAACCGACACCAGGGAAACCGGCAATCCATTCTGCATAGTTATTGCTGACACCCTGGGCAACAAACTCCATGGCATCCATATCGAAATGACCATCAATGATCTCGAGCCTAAGGTAATGATTGTTTCCACCTTCAAGTGTAACATTCTCTAGAGTGAAAGCCTGCAAATCGTTCCAGGTGCCCGTATTAGCAATATCGAGCACCCCTAATGAGTGACCATTTATCTTCAGGCCAAGACTTCCGGGATGGGGATCACCGCTAGCAGCATAAAGGATCACATCATAGACCCCGGCTTGCACATTGACTGAATATTCGAGAAACTCGCCGTTTCGAGTCTTGCTCACCCGGTATTCCCCAGGGGCACTTTCTAGGATATCCACATCACCTTCAGTTCCGGGACGATAGTTTGTTCCGGTATCGGTATTGCCTTGGTCTTGATCAGCGTAAGCCCAATACTGGAGTCCTTGGTCAAAATCTTCGGCTTCAATGCGACCGGGAATACTGCCAACGACACCGAGGTAAGGGCTTTGCCTTGGCCCAGAGGTGAGTTTGTCAACCAGGAAGTCCAGCAGAGAGGCAACGTCATTGTTGGAAACACCTGCCCCTTGAGAAGCTTGGATGCTTGGCAATAGAGCAAAGGCCAGATCATCAATCCTGTCGGCAATTTCCAAGGCAAATAGCAAGTTGAAGCCGACCTCGGTAAGAATCTGGTTGTTTAATAACGTGAGCGCGTTAGTGGTTTGCCCCATTCTACAAAGTGCATAAGCCGCTGCAGTGGCCACACAGGGTTCTACATCGCTAAGCTGGTTTTCCAGCGCCATAGCTGCTGGTAGAGCCTCCATTCCCAGATGGGCGCATCCCATAGCACCCCAGAAGCGCACGATGTAATTGCTATCTCCTAGAGCGGTGGTCAACTCGGATAGAAAACTCACATCTCCTGAAGCGGCCTTGTTGGCTAGGTCAAGGATCTGAGATTGCAGTGGGTAAGTGCTTTCTGAGGAAGCATTGATATAACTATAGCTTGAGCTTCCTTCGGGAATAAAGCCGGTATCTCGGTTATCTAGAATAAAGCTATCGGTTGCCGCTCGCATCTCTTGGAGAAGGGCAGCATAGGTTGGGTCATCAATGAGATTGTTGGTTTCCCAAGGGTCTATTTGAAAATCATAGAGTTCTTCATAACCAGGTGTTTGATAAAAATCTCCTTGAGTTTCTGTAAGACTATTTTTGGCATACAAAGCAGCCCACTCTTTTGCCAGAGAGCCTCTGCTGCGATATTCCATGCGTCGGCCCACAGGAAACTCTGGCAGGTAGTTACGCACGTATCGATAGCGATCATTGTGCACCCCACGCGCTAAGGCAATACGCTCATCCATGCGGTTTCTGTAAAAAGGAATGTAGGCCATCGCACTCTCTTTGTTTACTCCGAAGGCAATACGTCCCTGCAGATGAGTTGGGATGGACTCCCCAGCCAAGGCCAACATGGTTGTCGGAAGGTCTAGAAAACTCACCGGTTCATCAACCACACTGCCACGAGCAAGATTAAACAAGTGACTCCAATTCTCGGGAATACGAACAATCAGGGGCACCCGTAGGCCAAAATCATTGACATGGCGTTTGCCTCCGGGTAAGGGGCCTCCATGATCACTGTAGTAGAAGATGATGGTGTCTTCCAACAAACCTGCGTCCTCCAACTCGCGGATTTTTCGTTGGACCCATTTATCTGTGTCCTCGATGGTATCGTGGACATGGGCCCAGGTGATACGAGAAATAAAGGTATCCGGGTGGATCGGCGGCAAGACAACTGAATCGGGATCGGTCACCGTAGCTATGTTGAGAGGATCATCGGTGATGTCTGGGAACCCATCCTCATCTAAGCCATCGAGAAAGTGTTTACGTTCGTGGGTATTGTTTTGGTTGTAGACAGCGAAAAAGGGCTGGCCATCGCTTCTGGCTGACCATTTCGCTGAGCTGTTATTTTTATCCCACGCAGCATCGGCAAGCTCTTGGATAGTAGGATTATAGTCGGTCTTACGGTTATTGGTGGTGTAATATCCGGCTTGACGCAAATACTCTGGCCAGTAACGAAGCCATGAAGGAAAATCAGCTTGCTGGTTACGCATCTGGCCAGGGCCCGCAAACTGAGTGCCATGGGTGCCGGTGATAAGAGAAAACCGGGCAACCGCACACACAGGAGCATTGGCAAATGCATTGGTGAAGCGAATACCTTCTTGGGCTAACTGGTCAATAGTTGGTGTTCGTGCAACCGTATCCCCATAACAACCAAGAAAAGGTCCGTTATCTTCACTCACCAAACAGAGGATATTGGGTCTTTTAGAAGTAATCTGTAAGTTATCCATCAACAAAGGACCGCCCGCACCATTTGCCGAGCCGTCTCCAAGGACTGCATAAAAGCCGACCCGATGAACGTAACCCGAAAGAGAACCGCCTATCACGGCGCTGC
>JBCCXA010000027.1 GCA_039192515.1 Verrucomicrobiota bacterium
TGTATAAATATCGCTAATGTATTTTCAGAGGATTTAAACCCTGTAAATCGCGAGAGTTTTGCGACGGTATGTAGCTAGAGCCAGGAAAGGGGACTTTTGATTATAGCAAGAAGCAAATATGAAAGCATATAAAGCGCATTCGAGTTTGCTGGATTTGTGTTTAATTATTTTTATGTTAGCCGGCTTCTGTGAAAAATGCAGAAACGGAATAGAGTAGTTGGAAACTTTTTTGAATTAAACCTGAATGATGCCAGAGAAACTAAAAATTTCTGTAAGATCTTGGCTCCAAGAAAAATAGGGTCTGCTAGAGTTGTTACATTTTTGAAACCTATGCCTAACTTTATTCGGATGGCGCTTGGTGCGCTTGATTGTTTTTGTCTTCGCTTGCTTATAGGAATTAGGTTCAGACGAGGTGATGGAATACATCTTGGTCGACTCTCTTTTTCTTGTGGCTCAAGTTTTTACGCATCTCATTCAACTTCTATGATATCATGAGCTTAAATCTAAAAAACCTTGAAGCTACATTCTGCCTAGCCATTGCCCTATACTCATGGAAATTTCAAGGTGGTCTGTGAGGGGGGGTGTTAAAATGGGCTCGTATTCTACAGACCTGAACCTGTTGTAGCATCTTTGATTTGAATAAGAGTCATGCTTCTAGAGAGGTTTCTTCCTGGAATAACAGAGGCGATTTTGATCTCTTTAGGAAGAAACGCATCGCCAACTTGCATAACATCTTGAACTTCCACTTTCTTGATCATTTGTCCTTTGCTATTGAAAGCAAAGACTCTTAAAACCGCAAAAAATTCTGAGCTGATCCAGTATTGTGCCTTAGCGTATTGGCTAGGGATAGAAGGGCTTGCTTCATAAGCCCAGGAGTCAAATAGATTGAGGTGCTTGGTATAACCGAGTCCTCGAGCATTCTCCCAACGTATAAAATCAATACCCAGATCTTCAAAGCTAGCATCCGTATTGAGGATTTGTTTGGTTCGTTCAGTGCCTAATAGAATCTTCCAAGGGTCTTCTTTCTTTTTACGAGTCATGACATTACTTCCAGTTGAGGTGAAATCGACTCGTATATGAAGGGGGTTTTCTTGAAATTCATAGACCATGGTGCGGTCTTTTACCCGTAGTATGACTGGATGACGAACGGATTTGGATTTTCCTACTTTGTCTTTGTTGAGAACTTTAAGGACACCTTCCATTTTAAAATCTTGGAATTGCATGACATTCCAGACCTTGGCTTGAACAATCTCGGGGCTGGGGACGGGTTTAGAGCTGTCAATGCTTGCGGCAGTCGTTTGATTGACATTCATTGCGAGATAGGGAATGAGAGTAAGGATAGAGATATTCAAGCTCACATGATACCATAAAGACTTAAAGATCTGCGAAAGATCTTGGCTCCAAGAAGCATAGAGCCTTTTAGAAATATCATCTTTGGATATATCTTGGTCGACTCTCTTTTCTTTGTGGCTCAAGCTTTTACCCATTTTGTTGAACCTCTATCACATAGTTCGGGTTTAAAAAATGACAAGAAATCTTCATAGACTTAGCTGAGGGTAATAGCTGGATCGACTCTTGTAAAATATAACCTACGGTTCAGTCTTAGCTAATAAGAGGTGACTTTCCATATGTCGTCAGAGTTTTTGTTTATTATGTCAGGATTGGATAAGATCTATGAGTGGGATTTGATATTATTAAGGCTCATCAATGTAGAATGGACGAGTGATTGGCTAAATGTGATCATGTTACTTGTGTCTGACTTTGGTCTTTTCAAGTGGCCTTTGGTAGTAGGGGGTATTGGGCTCCTGATCTGGGGCAAATTTAAGGGGCGATTGTTTGTCTTTAGTCTCCTTTGGGCCCTTCTCATAGGAGACGCTGGCATTAATTCGAATATTAAGAAGACCATCAATAGGCCTAGACCGCATGAAAGTGTAGAAAATATAAACCATGTAAGACGTGAAGGATGGCAGTTGGTTGTAGAGCCTTCTAAACCACGACGTGTTGAAAAAGGACGTTCGATGACTTCTGGACACGCTTGCAATAATGTAGCAATAGCGCTGTTAGTAACTTTAATTTATGGCGGATGGTTTAGGTTGATTTGGCTATGGGCGGCGTTGGTCAGTTATTCACGTATCTATCTTGGCAACCATTTTCCCTCAGACATAATCGTTTCTTACTTTGTTGCAGGGTTCTATACAATTGGAATTTGTTATGTTGCGCAATTTCTTTGGAATAAAATGGGTAAATGGAAGTGGCCGCAGCTATATAATAAACATCAGCAGTTATATAAGTGGAGAAATCTGCTTGTTAGAAGCTAGAACACCTGGAAAGGTAGGAGGCTTGGCTCAGAGCTGTTTGCGTTGCTTATGCGCTTTTGTAGATCACAAGGAGATGAATAGGAAAGACAGTGGATGAAGCATTTGATGAAAGAACGATGTAGTGCGCAGGTGTATCTCGCAGCAGGGCTAAGGGCGATGGCTGTTTTCGCTTCTTTCTTGGACAGATTGGCTCCTAGTATGGGCTTTCCGCAGGTTTTGGTCATTTTATCTTTAGTTCAATCAAAAATAGAAGGTAACACGGCCATTTCATAGCTTTGAAACAGCCTCTAGTATGGCAAAAGGCAAACAGTCATTTTCGTATTTCCAGTGGAGTTTGGTCATCATTGTGGCTTTGACCCTCTTTCGTTTGTGGTTTGTAAACCGCATGGAGTTGGTAGGTGATGAGGCTTATTATTGGCTGTGGTCTAAGCACTTAGACTGGAGTTATTTTAGTAAAGGGCCCGGAGTCGCTTATACCATTGCTGCGGGGACAGAATTATTTGGCGATACCGTGCTTGGGGTGCGATTTTTCGCAGTGATCTTGAGTGCCTGTACTGCCGTGTGTTTATTTTGGTTAGGCTCTCAATTGTTTTCTCCCAAAATTGGCTTTTGGTGTGTGATCACCGCAGCGGTTATTCCGCTTTTTTCGCTGGGTAGCATCCTGATGACTATTGACCCATTGAGTGTTTTTTTCTGGGTCTTGGCAGCGAATGCTTTCTGGAGAGCAAAAGAGAGGAATCATTGGAGCTGTTTCTTTTGGTGGCTTTTAACTGGCTTATCGATTGGATTAGGAATGCTCTGTAAGTATACGAATGTTGCACAGTTGGCTTGTTTTTTTCTCTTCTGTCTTTGGGATAGGAAAGGTCGCCACTGCTTTCTTACCATAGGTTTTTGGTTGATGCTTGTGGTGATTGTCGCGTGTTTATACCCAGTCTATAGATGGAATGAGGCAAATGAATGGATTACACTAGAGCATTTGATTCACAGAGGAGGGTTGGATGAATCTTTTGAATATAATGTAGGAGAGGTTCTGGCATTTTGGGTGATGCAAGCCGTGGTGATATCACCTTTTATTTGGCTGGCAATGTTGGCAGCGGTTTTTCTTACCAAAGGCAGTAATGATCATGAAAAAACCAGTATCAGGTATGCAATCACTCTATTTCTACCTCTGCTGCTCTTTTACTCAGTATTAAGTTTAAAAGAAGCGGGCGAAGCGAATTGGGCAGTTCCAAGTTACATAGGCGGTATCCTGCTCGTTGTCGTATGTGCTATGAAACTCAGTGAGAAATGGAAAGGTGTAAGGTATGTTACCGGGCTAGTATTGGGGATAGCTTTAGTAGGGTCTCTTTTACTGCATGATGTGCCAGGAGCTAGCGAGATTAAGCCGATCAGACGGTTGTTAAATCGAGCCAAAGGAAGTGAGGATTTGGCTGAGCAAGTCAATTTATTACAAAGAGAGTATGGTGCTAGTTTTCTTATTGCCAATAAATATAGCTATGCCAGCCTCCTTAGTTTTTATGCAAAGAACAATCCAAGAGTTTATCTTCCCAGTCATGAAGGTATTATGAACCAGTATTCTTTTTGGTCGGGGTACGAGGATGGCTTCTGGCGTGAAACAGCACTATTTGTATCAGATTCAGATGATATACCAGTGCAATTAACACGTGAGTTTTCCGAAGTGATGCTTGTAAAAGAAAGCTACACGTATCATGAAGCAAATGAGATACGTAAGTTTTATTTCTTTGTCTGCGAGGAGTTTGGTGGTCGCGAAGATACGGTGGAATTATTAGAGGTTGGAGAGCAAGAGGTTATACAAGGAGATACAGATTAGTGAGAGTTTCAATAGTCATCCCATTTTATAATGAAGAAGAGAGTGTTGAAGAAGTGCTTCGGGAAGTATGTGGAGTTATGCCTGATGCTGAGGTGTTAGCTGTAGATGATGGCAGTGACGATTCAACAGCAGAAAAAATTAGCAACCATGCTAAATCCTCCAATGTTAGATATCTGGGTATGGCAAAGAACTGTGGCCAAAGTGCCGCCTTGTATCTAGGGCTTCATCACGCATCGGGCGATGTTTGTGTAATGATGGATGGGGATGGCCAGAATGATCCCGCTGATATTCCTGCGCTTCTAGAAAGATCTCGTGAAATGAATATTGTCTGTGGATATCGCAAGACCCGCCAAGATAACTGGCAAAAGAAAGTAGCATCTCGTATCGCCAATAATATACGTTCTTCTTTTTTACAGGATGGCGTGAGAGACACGGGCTGCACTCTAAAAGTGATACGTAAAGAGCATGTCAAGCAGCTCGTTCCTTTCAACGCTTTGCACCGTTTTCTACCTGCGCTTTTAAAAAATGCAGGTGTAGAGGTTATAGAGGTACCAGTGAACCATCGCCCGCGCAAGCGAGGTATATCTAAATATACGGTAGCTGGACGAGCCTGGAAGGGTATCTATGATTTGATAGGGGTTTCATGGTTATTGACAAGGCAGGTGACTTGGTCCATAAATCCTTATTCAACAGAGGTTTAGGTGGGCGATTAGCAAAATTTAAAGCTCAAAAAAGGGATGAGCAGAGAGATCTGAGAGGGTTATGAACGAAGTTCTATTTGATTTTCACTTATTTAATTTTCATGTCTCAGTTACAGCATGGAAGCTCATAGGTTACACAGGGGTATTTATGTTTGGAGGTCGTTGGGTCGTTCAAGTGATTGCTTCAAAAATAGCGAAGAAACCAGTGATGCCGAGGCTTTTTTGGCTTATGAGCATTGTCGGTAGTAGTATGTTGCTGGCTTATTTCATTTTTGGTAAAAATGATTCTGTAGGTGTCATGAGCAATCTTTTTCCCATGTGTGTTGCTTTATACAACCTCTATCTTGATATCACTCACAAGAAGACGATGCAGGCTCCTGTAGCAGTTGAGGAATCTCCAGAGCTGGTCGAGAGTAAGAGCTAGAGATACTTTTCTAAGATGGGCTTGAGATCTTCGGCGGTTTCTTTAGCCCAGTATTCTTTGGGTGTGAGAATGGCTTGAGCAAGAGCATGGTGTGATGCGGTTTCACTATCAAGAGGGATTTGACTGATAGCATGTAAGATGGTCTGGCTTCCCAAGGCGGCATTCTTTTTAAGGATGGTTGCAACGGAGTCGACCGTTACGGATTCTTCTTCTGGGTGCCAGCAGTCATAGTCAGTTACCATAGCGAGCGTGGCATAACTTATTTCAGCCTCACGAGCGAGTTTTGCCTCAGCTAAGTTAGTCATACCGATGACATCAAAATCAAGTTGGCGATGAAAATTGCTTTCCGCCAAGGTTGAGAAAGCAGGTCCCTCCATATTGACATAAGTTCCCCCCCAGTGGGCTTCAGCTCCCATAGTCGTAGCTGATTGGTAGAGGATAGTAGCTAGCTTTTCGCAGATGGGTTGTCCAAAGGCTACATGAGCCACAATGCCACTTCCAAAGAAAGTATGTTCTTCTCTATTTTTAGTGCGATCAAAGAACTGTAGAGGTATGACAAAATGACTGGGTTTGAGTTTTTCTTTTAGTGACCCTACTGCGCTGGCACTGATAATCCATCTAGCACCTAATTTTTTAAGTGCATATATATTGGATCGAAAAGGAATTTCAGAAGGAAGTAGATTATGGTGGGCACCATGACGGGGAATAAAAGCGACACGTCTTTGATTGATTTCTGCAACAGTGATGGTATCGGATGGACTTCCAAAAGGAGTATCCATGGTGATTTTTTCTCCTTCAGCAAATTCAGGGATCTGGTAAAGACCAGTTCCACCAATGATTCCAATTGCGCAGGTTTGGTTTTTCTTCATGTGTAGTGAACTTATTCGACTGTGACAGACTTAGCTAAGTTTCTAGGCTTATCAACATCTCGTCCAAGAATCACAGCCGTGTGGTAGGACAGTAATTGTAGAGGGACAACATTAAGAATAGGTTGAAAAGTCTCAAGTGTTTTAGGAACATACAATACGTCATCGCATAAGTTCTCAATATCTGGGTCGCCTTCATTGGTCAAGGCAATCACGGAACCGTTTCGCGCTTTGATCTCTTCAATGCTATTTACATTTTTTTCATAGAGTGTGTCGCGTGGGGTAATGACGATGGAAGGAACATTTGGCTCAACTAGAGCAATAACACCATGCTTAAGTTCTGAAGAGGGATAACCTTCAGCATGAATGTAGGTAATCTCTTTCATTTTTAGAGCACCCTCTAATGCAATAGGGTAATTAGCTTGGCGGCCCATGAATAGCATACTCTTTGAATTGGCATATTTTTCGGCAACTTTTCGGATTTTTGCTGATTGACCAAGAATCGTTTCAATTTGGTTAGGGAGTTCTTCTAAGGCATGGATTATTTTCTGACCCGCCGACGCTGATAGGTAGCGCATGCGGCCTAGTAGAAGCCCAATGAGAGAAAATATGGTGACCTGAGAAACAAACGATTTTGTAGCCGCAACTCCAATCTCCGGGCCGGCATGCATATAAACGCCTCCATCGCTTTCTCGCGCAATGGTGCTACCAACGTTATTACAAATACCTAGGCAACGAAACCCTTTACGTTTGGCTTCACGGAGCCCACCCAGAGTATCGATGGTTTCTCCGGATTGACTGATGGCAAAGAACAAGGTGTTGCGCTCTAGTGGGCAGTTGCGGTAGCGAAATTCACTGGCATAGTCCCATTCCATAGGAATGTTGGCAAGGTTTTCAATGATATTTTCACCCACCATGGCCGCATGAAGGGCTGTACCACAGGCTACAGCAAAGATTCGATCAATCTCACGCAATTGCTCAGGCGTTAGGTTAAGGCCACCTAGTTTTGCGGAGGCTTCTTCGATGCTAATTCTTCCACGGAAAGCATTTTTTATGGCAGTGGGTTGCTCAAATATTTCCTTTAGCATGAAGTGAGGAAAATCACCGAGTTCAGCACTACCAGGTTCGTAGTCCAATTTCTGAATTTTCAGCTTCATGGTTTTATTGCTGAAGAGTGGTTTCACATGAAACTCATCTTTGGTCAGTGTAGCAATTTGGAAATCTTGGAGATAGACGACCTTTTTGGTGTAGGCTCCCAGGGCGAGTGTGTCGCTAGCCAAAAACTGTTCACCATTGCCTATGCCAAGAACCAGAGGGCTACCGCGTCTAGCTCCCAATATGAAATCTGGAATATCCTCATGAATCAGGGCAATACCGTAGGTTCCTTGGATTTCGTTGAGGGCTTGCCTCAAAGCCGACTCAAGCCGTTCCCTATAATCAGGCTCATGACCTTTCTCATAATAGTAACCAACAAGGTGAGCCAAGACTTCTGAATCTGTTTTAGTGCAAAAAGTATGTCCTTTCTCTCTCAGCAGTCGCTTAATGGTTTGGTAATTATCGATTACTCCATTGTGGACGAGTGCAATTTTGCCTGATTGATCAACATGTGGGTGTGCATTGGCATCATTGGCTTCACCATGAGTTGCCCAACGTGTATGACTGATGCCAATTGTGCCCGTAGAAGGTTTTCTTTCGACAAGTTCCAAGAGATCCTTGATCCTGCCGGATTTTTTCTTAACTTGAAGGCCTGCCCCATTAATAGTTGCAATACCTGAGGAGTCGTATCCGCGATACTCTAATCTACCTAAAGCATCAAGTAAGATGGGTTGAGCATCTCGTTCACCAATATAAGCGACAATTCCACACATAATTATTGAAAGCTCTTGTTTTAGCTATTGCCATGAGCTACCGTCAATATTAACCGTATGGATAATCATTTCCCTGATGCAAGAAGAGTTATTTCTCTCATTTTAGGAGGGGGTGCGGGGACGCGTTTATACCCTTTAACACAGGAAAGAGCGAAACCAGCAGTCCCTTTAGCAGGCAAATACCGATTAGTGGATATACCTATTAGCCTTTGTATTAATTCTGGGCTAAGAAGAATCTTCTTGTTGACTCAGTATTTGAGTTCTTCATTACATCGACACGTGACACAGAGTTATCGCTTTGATGATTATTATCCAAAGGGTTTCATTGAGATCATGGCCGCTGCGCAGTCGCGTGATGGAGATTCCTGGTACCAAGGCACTGCTGATGCAGTAAGGCAAAATTTGATGCATTTGCGCACACATGATCATGACACGGTGCTTATTTTGTCCGGGGATCAACTTTACCGTATGGATTACCGTCATATCCTCTATCAGCATTACCAAAAGGACGCAGATATTACAGTGGCGACTATTCCGGTGAGCCGTGAGCCTGCCAGAGGTTTTGGTATCATGCATGTAGACGACGAGGATCGGATTCAACATTTCGTGGAAAAGCCCAAGGAGGACTCAGTTTTAGATGGATTACAAATGCCGCGTGCTACTCGTGAACGAGTAGGTGTTCCGCAAGAGCAGGATCTCTTTTTAGCCTCCATGGGGATCTATGTCTTTAAACGTGAAGTGTTGGAGGACGCGCTTAAAGTTAAGCGTCACCAAGATTTTGGTAAACATATTATTCCATTACTCATCAGCCAAGATAAGCGTGTTTATTCATATGTTTATCAAGGTTATTGGGAGGATATTGGTACCATACGGGCCTTCTATAATGCGAATCTAGATCTCACGGAAATTATACCGCAGTTTAATTTTTTTGATGTCGTTTCTCCGATTTATTCTCGGGCCAGATATTTACCAGCTTCTAAGCTACATAACTGCAGAGTGGAAAAGGTAGTCTTAGCTGATGGATGTATTTTATCCGGTGCAGATGTGACACATTCTATTATAGGTGTACGCAGTCGTTTAGAATCAGGGGTTGTTATTAGAGATTCCATTGTGATGGGGTCCGACTATTTTGAAAGCCCTGAAGTTACCAGTAAAAATAATGAGCATGGAATTCCTCCTCTAGGAATTGGTGAAGGTACGCAGATTCAAGGGGCTATTGTAGATAAAAATGTTCGTATTGGTAAGAATGTTTCGATCACTGCAGAGGGCAAAGATATCGATATGGATCATCCTCTATACTACGTTCGTGATGGCATCGTGATTATTCCTAAGGGCTGTATTGTTCCTGATGGAACTGTCATATAAAAGCACACCCTTTCAGCTACTGGCTTGAAAGGTTAGGTCTTTTTTCTTGAGTCTTCTCAGAAGCGGCAGTCTCTTCAATCGCTTCTACCTCCACTTTTGGTGGGCTTGAGTTAGCTTTACTAGGGTTTTCAGTGTTGGCTAGGGCTCTCTCAGAAGGCTTTTCCTTTTCCTTCTGATCCTTTTCATCGATGAGAGACAGTGGTTCGGACGTAGTCTCGGTATGTTCATCTTTTGCTACCGAAGACTTCGTTTCAGGGCTACAGGTTTTACTTGATGTTGATACTTTCTCAGAACCAACGGTTACATTCTTTTTCTTATGGAGGTCTGTTTGTTGAGGTTGAGACTGCACTGGAGAGATAAAAAGTGCCCCATCTTCAAACTCAGACACGTAGCCTTCTGAAATAAGCCAGTGAAGATCTCTCAGCATAGTCGAAGTTTGCTCTTCTGCAACGGCGCTATCTGTAGTCTTTTCAAGATATTTTTCAGGCAATGCAGAACGCAGAGTACGAGGATTGTTCTCGATGAAGGCAATGAGGTTTTGCATAGACGCTGCAAAAACAGTGTCAGGTGTTCTGTGTTTGCGTTTGATGGCACAGACATAAGAAACTCCCTTGGATCCTTTTTTGTAAATGGAAAAGCGTTGGTGACGGAATCTATCTCTTAAGATATTCGCTGTGTTGAGAGGAAAGCGTTTTTGTTGTTCGAGAACTGTTACAATGGATAGAGATAGATCACCCTTGGGTAATAATGAAAACTTTTCTCCATCGAGTCGGCCTTGATTAACTTCTTTTACAGCTTTTCCTTTAGCTTCTCCGAGAAGGTATTTTATGACTTGTTCACGGCTGTCTAATATCCTGCGTTCCTCACCCTCTACAGTCGAAGTTTTCACCTTGTATTTTGTCGTTTTGGACATTTCTTTTAGCCAGCTCTGAATACTTTCCTCATCTTTGAGCGTTACTATTTTGGAGGTAAAGCGTTCGTAACTTGTTTGGTTGATACGGCGCGAAAAGTGTTCGCGAAGTGTATCTTTATAACGATGGTAGTTAGGAGGGCCAAGAAGTTCGCCTGTGATACCGCATTTGTTGACACATACGAAATTGCCCTTAGGTGGCTCAGTATCAACAGTCTCGAGATCAAAAAAACGTTCTAAGTGATTAGCTATGATATGGTCAACGACTTCAGATTCGCTTAAGAAAAGTAGTTTATCTGGAATAGATAAATAAATTTTTTGTTTGTTATTGGGTTCTTGATCATCCTTAAGCGGGCGAATGATAATTTGATAACGCTCGGCTTTTTGGAGCATGGTTCTCGCGACACTGAAGAGTTCAAAAGTGCGGCAACTATCTCGCATGATTTTGATAAGAGCTCTAAACATCTCTTCTTTAGGCTGAAATGCGACTTCAACCACAGGATCAAACGGTTTGCTGTAATTTTGCCGTTTCTGAAATCCACCTCGATGGGTTCTTTGATCATTACCGCGGCGTTCTTCTAGTCGATTCGTTGGTGGTCCGGTGCGTTTACGCGTTTCTCTAAGACCATGAGAGCGGCGATCTTTAGGTCCCAGAGTTTTAGACTGGGGTAGATCTTGCTTGGGTCGGCGTTCACTACTTTTCTCTTGCTGCGGATAATCGGGACTGTCGGTTCCGGGCTTTACTAGATTCTTGGACTCAGAACCTGAGGCCCAATCGGGACCAAAATTTGAATTGAGTAAGGAGTTGAGATCTTCAACCTTCGCACGTTGTTCACCTGTCGATGTAGGCATGGTCTTTATTTTTCCATGGGTGTCAGCTTTTTGCCAACATGGTTTATGTTCATTTTTATGATTAACAGCTAAGAATCTAGATAGCCTATGTAACCTCACTCGGCAATCATGAAATTACTCTTTTACTTTAATGTTACAACTGCGTATCAATCTAATAAAAATCAATTAAACCTGAACAATGCCTTAAAGACTTAAAGATTTGCGCAAGATTTTGGCCCATGAAGCTTAGGGTCTGCTAAAGGTATAAGCTTTGAGGCCCATGTCCCTAATCCATCCCAACTGGTGTTCCGCGCTTGATCGCTTCGTCTTCGCCTGCTGACAAGAGCTACGTTCAGACGATGTGATTGAATACATCTTTGTCGATTCTCTTTTCCTAGTTGCCTAAGTTTTTATGCATCTCGTTCCAATTCTATGACATCACCTGGGTTAAAATAACTCCTCGAGAGACTTCTCGGTGCAATAGGTATTTATTTTCAACATTTTTGATGACGGCTGGCAGAAAGTCCCATTTTTAATTATTTGCCATTTATACAGCGTAGAGAAGCATAAGTCGGGGTGACTGGCTCCGGGTTTACTTAAAAGTTCAGACCCTCTTCTTGTGTTGTCCATCATCCAAGCAGGAAGCGTAAGATGATACGGGTTTCTATTTACTTCGCCACGATGGCAACTGAGAGAATAGATGAGTTCAGCTAAATGTGCATTACTTGCTTCGATCATCAAATTGGGCTTTTCCATGGTAGACCAATACTCGGTATAAAAAAGATTCAGAGGATCGGTAAAAGAGGGGAACAATCTAATACTTTCTAGTATCAGTTGATAGACCGCTTGATGAGTAGGGTGAGCATCTTTAGGGTGAGGGCAGAAAATACCATCTGGTTTATAAATAGTGAATAGATTCTGAATGGATTGGATGGTGTCTTTCCAGGCGGAGTTGTTAGGTTGAGCAATTTTTACTATGTCCTTGAGATCTAATCGATGGCACTGGAAATTGAGATGTTGGCAAGCTATTTGAAGTTCATCCCAGCGCTCCTCACGTCGTTCTGCAAGACTTCCAAGAGTAACGGCCACATTTGTGATTCTAGCTCTTTTTTCTTGAGCTAAACGTAGAGGGAGTAAGCCTGTAATGCATTCATCATCTGGGTGTGGGGAAAAAAGCAGAATGCTAGGACCTTCATTTGCTTTGGTGACAGGATTTGGAGTGCCAGTGGCAGGTTGCTTTATTTGATGGTCTAACTGCTTGGCACGGTTGTATAGCTCTTTAATACTGTCGACATAGGAAAGGTAAGGGCTATTTGATGACTTCATGGCTCATCGTTTGTTGAATAGCTTGAATCTGGTAATGCTTTGCTAGCTTTAATTCCAAGCTGTTTAAGCTTCTCTACTTGAGTGGTTAGACTGCCGCGTCCGTCATGTAATTTTCTTGTCGCCTCAGAATAGGCTTGTTGGGTCCTGTTTATGTGTTTGCCGACATCCTGAATAGTCTCATAGAAATCAACAAATTTATCGTATAGGCGGCCTCCTCTATCAGCAATTTCTAGAGCATATCGATTTTGTCTATCTTGGTTCCATATGTTTTTGACCAGCCGCAAGGTTGCCAAAAGTGTGGATGGCGTGATCAAGATAATATTTTTATCAAAGGCAAATTCATAAAGCTTCGGGTCAGACTGAATGGCTAAAGTGAAAGCCGGTTCTATAGGGATAAACATGAGAACAAAGTCCGGGGTTTTGATATCAGCGATCTTTTGATAATTCTTATTACTAAGTTCCTTGATATGAAGCTTAATAGAATCAAGGTGCTGTTTAAGGGCTTGTTGGCGATTTTGCTCCTCTTGTTCAGAACAATAACGTTCATAGGCTGCTAAGGACATTTTGGAATCAATGATGAGGCAACCTTGATCTTCAGGGTAACGAATGACAACATCTGGCCGTAAGCGCCTTCCTGTTATGAGGTCGGTATACGAATCTTCAGTTTGGTACTCGATTCCTTTGGTGAGCCCAGATTTTGATAGGATTGAGTCTAGAATCATTTCTCCCCAAGCGCCTTGAGCTTTATTACCGCCTTTTAAAGCGGTAATGAGATTATTAGCGTCAGTGGATAATTGAGAATTAAGCTGGCGGAGGTTTTTGAGCTCATTTAGTAGTTCGCCTTTTGCTTGAGCTTGCTCGGTATGAGTGGTCTCTATACGTTTTTTAAATTCTTGTACACTTTCTTTGAGTGGACTTAGGACGGATTCGATCTGGACCTTGTTATGCTCTGTAAATTTTTTTGATGTGTGGTGAAGAATATCTCCGGCTAGGTTTTGAAATTGTTCTCGGAACTCTTTTTGGGAATGAGCTTGTGCTTCTTTGTTTGTGGCGAGTTGCTCCAGTAGGTGTTTGTTCTCTGTTTCTGTTGTGGCTAATTTTTCGGTTAAAGATAAGATCTCGTTTTGTTTTTGAGAGATTGACTCTTCTTTTTCTAAAACTTGACGGTTGAGCTCTCCCGACTTGCTTTTATAACTGTTAGAAATAGTGCGAACGATGATGAAAGCTGCCGTTCCTCCAAGCATTAAACCAATAGCCAGTGCTAGATAATCCATAAGCTATTCCGAACATAGCAAAGACGATTATGTTATTGCAACCAATGAAGTTGCTGACGACATAGGCGAGCGATTGATAAGAATGTGACCTATCGAGGATAGGAATAACTCATTCAGCATTTTTGTTTTTAGTATACGATGGTCGTTTTGATATTTTATTGCTGCAGCCTGTAATTCGCTTGTCGATTGCTTGACATGCATTTTACGATTGCTGTTTATAGAAAAGAGACCGATATCTATTTGCTTATTGGGTGCATTACGCTTTTTATCAAGCTGCGCATCTGTTTCTGTAGCGGAAGAATCTGCTAGTTCGCAAAAACAAGTTCAAGCAGACTTGGCTCAAGCTATAGAATCTAGATTAGATGACATAGTGCCGACTCAAATTGTGAATAGCAAACCTTCTTCTAGTAGTGGACTATGGATTACAGGAGAATTTATTCGCGTTAAGCCTGATGATGTTGCAGACCTGTTGATAATCGGCTTAGGAGCTGGTGGGACTAAAATAGAAACAAAAGTCCAAGTGTATGATTTAGGGTATTCAAAATCAAAGTCCCTCTATGTCTTTAAAACAACCGGGTGATCTAATCAAGCTGGCGGGATTATGGGCTCTATGCAAGATGCGGATCAAGACACAGACCGCACTGCGCGCGAAATTCGTGATTATTTGAACAAAAAAATTAGCAAATAGATAGACTCTCTAAGGTAATATTAGATTAGCTAGAAAATTTTGCCTTAGTCGAAGCAAACGCCTTGTCAGCTATTTCTATGGTTTGGTCGATATCTTTATCTGTGTGAGCAGAGCAGACAAACCAGTTGTGATGCGGATGCAAGAAAGCGCCTAGCTTCATGCATTCCGCAGAAAAGTGTTGTGATCGAAACAGATTTGTTTCATTCGTAAAAGTCATGAAAGGAATGGCGGGGGGGCCAGAGCAGTTAATTTGCAGAGCGTGTTTTTCTGCAGTTCTTTGAAGTCCATTGAAAAGGCGAACTCCCATGTCGTTCATATGGGCAATGGCATTATCACGCTCTAGTAGCTCGATGGTTTTTAAGGCTGCTGCCATGGATACAGCACCATTCCAGTAACTGCCTGTCAGGAAGACCTTAGTTGCTGAGAGTTTGATAAATTCTTTACCCACACAGGCGGAGAGTGGATAGCCATTGGCGATGGCTTTGCAGTAGCAGGATATGTCTGGAGTAAAGTCAAAGTAGCGATGGGAACCACCTAGGTGTAAACGGAAGCCTGCACGAACATCATCTAAAATCCAAAGGATGCCATGTTTATCACAGATTTGACGTATGGTATTAAGGAATTCTTGGGTAGGAAGAACTGAGTCACTGAATGTAGGATGATGGTAGGGGGTGGTGATAATACCCGCAATTTGATTGGGGTGCTTTTCAATGAGGTCTCGTACGGATTGTGGGTCATTCCATTTGAAAGTATGAATGTGAGCTCGATCTTCTTCTATGAGGCCACCATGTCCAGGAGTACACCATGGGTCTATACCGTGATAAGCGCTGGAAGCATGGAGAATTTTTTTACGGCCTGTATGTTGCCTAGCTACCTGGATGGACCAGGACGTCATATCAGAGCCATTTTTGCCAAAGACGCACCAGTCGGCAAAATCGACGATATCAACCATTTTCTCAGCGAGGTCGATCATGATTGTCGTGGGATGATTAAAGCAATCTCCTTCGGCGCGTTGCTTTTCCGCGGCTTCCTCAACTTCCGGGTTTTGATAACCTAGCAAGATGGGCCCATAGCCACACATGTAATCTATAAATTCGTTGCCATCAACATCCCAGTAACGACATCCTTTTCCCTTGGTTGCATAGTAGGGAGAACCTCCGGGAGTAACGAGAGCGGGAGTGGTATGGCCGTAGATACCACCAGGAATAACTTTTCTGGCACGGTTGAACAATTGCATGGATTGCTCAAACTGCGCGAGGGGGCGTATGGTTGTTGAAAACATATACTACTAAGGTGAGCTAATTTTAAAAAAATTCAAGCAGCCATAGCGGCCTAATAAGCATACATAGCTTAACACGGTGATTTATGGTAGTCTATTCCAATGGATATGCGCAAAGCGCAAAGGAAGGATCTCGAAGATGGCTTGGGTCAATTGAAAAGAATGGCTGAAGCCAAGAAAGCTAAATCAGACAATGAGCAGACAGAGAGTGCACAGGCTGAGAAAAAAATAAAGCAAGCTAAAGAAGCGAAAGTATCTCTTGCTGAAACTGGGACATTGCCTTTTAAAAAGCTTGGGGGACAGATTGCTAATGTGACCAAAGATACGGTGAAACTTTCGGTTGGAAAGTTTCGCCGCGGAGCCAAGGCGCTCAACAAGTGGGTCTCAATCAGTGGACCCACGCCAAATTCAATCATTCCAGACACGCTTGTCATTCTTGTGCAGGTAGTGGAGGAAGATCCACGTATGACTGCTTGGGTTCAGAGCTTGAGTCAATGCAATCTACCAACACGCATTGCTCAACTGAAGGGGCTTTCAGCTGGTATGCGAAGTGATCGATCAGGAGCGGAACTGGCAGATGCTTTTGACAAACTGCAAGATCCCAGGGTGTTTGAAGCTTTCTTAAAAATCTTGAAAGCTAATAGGTAATGTATGTTGTATGAACAGAAGCCAGTATTTCTTGTAATTTTTAAACTTAGCGGCACAGTCATCTTCCATGGTGCGAGTAGCCAGTGTTCTGTTATGCGGATATATAGGTCTAGCCTTGATCGGTTGTTCACCTCGGTTGGTGATACCTGAACCCAAGATACAACCTATCTCTGCTCCCGAATTTGAGCTAATGACTATCCGAGATTTACCTTTTTCCTCAAGGATGCTCAGAGGAAAGATGGTGGTAGTCAATTTTTGCACGACTTGGAGCCCTGCTTCTGCTAGGGAAGTTTTAGAGTTACATAAACTCCAGGCCAAATGGACAGAAAACGAAAAGCCTTTTCAAATTATTGGGATTTCTATTGATGAATTAGGCAAGAAAGATGCTTTGCCGGTTTTTGGTGATATGAATCTGAGATATCCCATCTTAGTTAGTGACTATGACTTTGCAGAGAAATTTGGAGGTATTGATGTCGTGCCCTCTACTTTTATCATTGAACCAGATTGGAAAGTTGTAAACCGTTATACAGGGCAAGTAGATATACTTGTATTAGAAGCAGAAATAGAGAAGAGATATAAGAAATTCAAGAAGCGTCAGGAAGAGATAGCCAAATTGCAGAAGAATTAGTTGAGTTTCTGAACAACGTGCCTAGGTTGAGGGTCTATGAAATCAATATTGGTTACAGGAGGTGCTGGTTTTATCGGCTCCAACCTCACTTTAGAGCTACAAAATCAATTTCCTGGAGCATGGATTACAGTCATTGACGATTTTCGAAGCGCCAGTTTCAAAAATTTAGAAGGTTTTAAGGGTGATGTTCTAGCTAAAGATATGGCAAGGCTAGATTGGGAGCAACAGTTTGATTCGACCATGTGGGATGCAGTTTTCCACTTAGCTTCCATTACAGATACCACAGAGCATGACCAACGCTTGCAAGTGGAAGATAACGTAGAAAGTTTTCGTAATCTTTTAGAGTTTGTTCGTCCGTATAAAACACCTGTTATCTATGCTAGCTCAGCCGCGACCTATGGAATCACCAGTGGCGTAAATCACGTGGATGATTCACAAAAGCCTGCTAATGTCTATGCCTTTACGAAAGTCGTTTTAGAAAATCTAGCTAGACATTACACATCTTTGGAGAGTGGTTGGAAAATTGTAGGGTTAAGATATTTCAATGTTTACGGGCCACGTGAAGAACATAAAGGAGTTCCTGCAAGTATGATTCTCCATCTAGCCAAGCAAATGATGGCTGGCAAGAGACCGCGCATTTTTGAATTTGGAGAACAGAAGAGAGATTTTGTTTACGTGAAAGATATTGTGTCCTACACCATTGGAGCTTTACAGGCTAAAGAAACAACTGTTTACAATGCTGGGAGTGGGCAACCACGCTCATTTAATGATTTAGTAGCCATTCTCAATGATGTGCTTTCAACAAATCTTGAGGCTGAATATATCAAAAACCCCTATGAACATTATCAACCTCATACGGAAGCAGATATGTCTAAAATAGAACTAGAGCTTGGATTAAAGCCCGCTTTTAGCTTAGAAGCGGGGGTTAAAGATTATTTCGAAAGTGGTTTGCTGGTATAGCCAGTGATCATAGTAAATTCATTTGATAGGAGGTAAACTAAAATGGACGCTAAGTCATTTTGGTGAAACTGTTTTTTCAATGAGCAGGTGGACCTGATTCGAGACCTCGGTAGAGATAAGGGTTACTGGGCCTCTGAATTTCTTTTAACTTATCTGCTAGAATACACACAACATCATAATCATTGTGTTTGATTATGGTTACTTTGCCCGTGGCAATCAGCCAGGTGTCATTGGTGTAACTTTGTGCCTCCGGACTTTCTACTAAAATGCCCATAGGGATAGCATCAGCGGCACAACAAGTAATGAGAAATTGGAATAGGAGGATACGATTTTCTCCTATGGCCTCTGGTTTGTTGTATACTTGCCCCCAAGTTGTGATAGCCTGCCCTATCCATTGTTTTGGATGGGTACATACCGCTCTGATATCAAGGCTTGGTCGATCACTGTTGCTAGTAATACCATGAGGTTTAGCGGGTGAAGGCGCTATGGTTACTCTCGCATTATCTAACTCGCTTATTTTAAACTGTGTCATGCGTTTTTCCAGAGCATGGCTGCCTAGCCCAAGATCGTGAGCTGAGGCAATAAAAAGCAAAGGAGAGACCAAAATAGCACATTGTAACCACGTCTCTCTGTGTTCATTGCAACAAGTATTAGATCTGGCATCAAGAGGCTTAATTGCTCGAAAGAGAGACACTACCAGGCAACCCATCAAAATAACCCATCCAGCAATAAGCAGGAAAAGTAGATCGTGGCGAAGAAAATTAATATAACTACCTGCTACTATGTGGTAACTTAATAGCCCTATCCATGCTAATAAGACAACTAATCTATATTTATACTTTTTCACTGTGGCAAATACTCAACGAGGTAAGAAAAGGTAAATACGAGTAAGCAAAGGATTAAAACAAGCCAGATGACTGCCTTCTTTCGAACAAAAGATAGATATAGGCCTATAAGTTTGATGTCTACTATGGGGCCTAAAAGCATAAATGACATTTGTGCAGAGAGAGGCAATGCGTAGCGGAAAGAGGCGGCAACAAAAGCATCTGCTTCTGAGCAAAGATTAAGTAAGACCGCCAAAAACATCATGACACCAATACCAGCTGTGGGTGTTTGACCCAGTTCTATAAAGACATACCTCGGGATAAGAGATTGAGCCATGCCGGCTAAGAATGCACCAAAGATGAGATATTGACCGATGACCATGAAGTCAGCAGTAGCATGTTCGATTGCATCAAAGAAGCGGTCTAGCCTTGAGGTGTAATGGGTATGTTTCTCATGGTGATGAACATCCTGACTATGATGAGAATTGTCAGCATGATGACAATCAGAGGCTTCGTTAACTTCTTTTGATTTTCCAGTATCTATTAAAGCTTCGTTACCCGGAAAAAGCCGGTAAATGATGAATGCACCTAGAACTGCTATGATATAGCCGAAACCTAAACGTATGAGAACAGTACTCCAAGAGTAGTTATAAGCTACAGCAGTTGAAGCTGCAACGATAGGGTTTACAATAGGTCCAGCGAGTAAATAGGCTAGGACTGTTGTAAATGGAATGCCCTTTTTCATTAAGCGGCGTGCAACTGGCACGATAGCGCATTCGCAGACGGGAAATATAATGCCACCGAAGCCGGCGGCAAAAGGTGCCCATTTTTTCTTGGGGAACAAGCCCTCTAACCATTCTGACTTAACATAAACTTCCATAAGACCTGAAATAATCGAACCCAGTGCCAGGAAGGGCAGTGTTTCCAGCAAAATGGATCCAAAGCTAATAGCAAAGCTATGCATGAGGGGGCCATCGCGGTATACCAACCAGAACAGAAGGGCACTGCTAAGAAATAGAATCTTAAACCAAGATTCAGAAAGAGTCGCCTTGAGTGTAGAAAGCCAGTTGCTCATAAGTGATTCGGAGAGATATGACCTAGAGTCTGATGCACAAGTTTGAAATTACCGCTATTTTCAATTGAATTGAAGATAGAGCTCCTAAGACCAATGGGAAGCCAATACTTTCAGTCACTCTAGCAAAGAGAAAAGCAAAAAGACTGCCGTACCTTAGGTCGAGGTGAGGCACATTTGTTTACTATGTGGTAAATGTTTCTGTAGTGCTTTTTCTCCCCATCAGCCTGTAATCAGGTGCGCAGCGCGGACTGCTTGGCCGTCTCACACTTTTTGAGAAAGCAGCAGGCACTGAAAGCTTCCATGAGAATCTTTCTTCTTCCAGAAATGGCTATATCGATTTAGGGTACTCCTGTGGAAACTTCTTTTATTTCTTTGAGCTGTATACCTTATTTGATGGCAAGTGCCTATACTTGTTATGGTTTGGGTGCTCAGAAATACCAGCCTCGAGCTTACAACATGCTTTTGATTCTTGTTGGCTTTATTTTTCAAACAGCTTTTCTTATCGTTCGAGGTAATAAAATTGGACATTGTCCATTGAGTAATTTGTTTGAGACCATGATTTTTTTGTCTTGGGCTATTGTTTTGAATTATTTGATCATTGGGCCAATATTCAGAGTATCCTTGTTGGGAACTTTTACTGCGCCGTGTGTATTGTTAATTAATCTTTCCGCCCTATTAATTCCTGGCATAGATTATCCTCGAGATATGTCACATATGAGTCCTATATTAGAATTACATGCGGGTGTGTCTTTATTGGCCTATGGCACTCTAGGTCTAGCCAGTATCGCAGCAGTGATGTTCTTAATTGAAAATAAATACTTGAAATCAAGAAGTTTTACGCGACTCGTTTTTTTAATGCCAGCTATTGGAAAACTAGACCGTGTTGCCTTTCGTGTGGGACTTCTGGGTTTGGTTTTGTTAACAGTTGGTTTAGGTGCTGGCTTTCTAGTGCCAGAAGTGCGCTTTGATACAGTCAAAGTTGGGTGGTCTATGGTGTTTTGGTTTGGGTATGTGCTAGCTATCTGCGGGCGTATGGTTTCTTATCTTAGCCCACTTAAATACGCATGGTTTGTGATCATTCTTTACGGAGCATTAATTGGAACTTTTGGATTGATCAATGAAGTTTCAAAAGAACATCAATTCGCTTTATGAAGTTGTTTTGTTACGGAACTGATCATCAGCTGGCTGCTGTTGAAAATCGTGAGTGTCTGGCGATGTCAAAAAGGCAATTGCCTGACTTTACGAATTTGTTTCGTGAACAATGCCCTAAAAGTGAGCTGGTAGTTCTTAGCACCTGCAATCGAGTGGAATTTTATGTAGCGACTCCAGATCATATGGAAAGTACCTTGAAAAGTGTTTCTTCAACTATAGAGACTATTCTTAGTCCTCCAGAGGGCTGGAAAAAGAATATGAAGTGCTTGGAAGGTATGACATCTGTAAGGCATCTTTTTGAAGTTGGTTCGGGTCTACAGTCCATGGTGATCGGTGAAACAGAAATTCTTGGTCAGACAAAGCAGGCTTATGAACAAGCCTGTCAAGTAAAGTCTACTGGCAAGTATATGAACAAGCTTTTCCAAATGGCCTTTTCTGCCTCCAAAGATGCTAGAAGTCAGTCTGATATTACGAGAGGAGCTGTTTCCGTTGGTTCAGTATCCGTAGAGCTTGCCGCAAGAATATTTGGAGATTTAAAGCAAACGCAAGTTTTAGTTCTAGGAGCGGGTGAGACAAGTGAATTGGTTTTAAGGACACTTTCTGGCAAAGGCATTCGTTCCATTGTTGTGGCAAACAGAACTTTCGAAAAAGCTTGCTTGCTAGCTGAAGAATTAGGAGGGGAAGCGGTACATTGGGATAAGTGGGAAAACTCCCTTAGGACCAGTGACATTGTCATTTCTTCAACGGCTGCTCCTCATTTCGTCATTGAAAAGGGTGATGTCAACCAGCTGATGAAAAAACGGGATTATCGGGCACTCTTTATGATCGACTTAGCAGTCCCAAGAGATATAGAGCCCTCGATTACGGATGTTGATTCAGTATATCTTTATGATATCGATGATTTGGAATCGATTTCTCGTATGCATATCAATGAAAGGAAGCTAGAGGTTGAAAAATGCCTAGCTCTACTCAAAAAACATGAAGATCGATTTGCGGAGTGGTGGATGAATGACGAGGAGAGGCAGCGACAAATAGTAGCAAGTAAAAAAACACGATTTACTCAAGAGCCTTTAAGCACAGAAACTTCAATGATTAGAGCAAAGTCTTCTGGCGAAACTTCCTAGGCCCTATAGTTTTATAGAAATTAGTATTGATCAAAGTGTCAACTCAAAAAATTATAATCGCCACGCGCGGAAGCGGCCTTGCTTTGGCACAAAGTGAATGGACAAAAACGCAGTTATCCAAAGCATGGCCGGATTATGAAATTGAATTACTAAAGATCAAAACGACAGGGGATCGCTTACAAACACGTTTTGACCCTTCTGAGAAACTGGATAAGGGCCTTTTTACTAAGGAAATAGAGGAAGCACTTTTAGAAGGTCGAGCAGATATAGCGGTTCATAGCCTCAAAGATTTGCCTACAGAACTTCCCGATAGCCTAGACTTAGGTGCCGTTCCTCCAAGAGAGTCTGCAAAAGATATTCTCATCATGAAGCAAGGTTTCAGTTTAGAGGGTTTTGTGAATGGAGGACTTGTTTTAACAGGTAGTAAGAGAAGGGCAATGCAGTGGAAGGAGGCTTACCCCAAATCTGAAATCCTACCTATCCGTGGTAACGTTGATACAAGGATCCGAAAACTTAGAGAGCATGAAGAGGCGAAAGCAATTATTCTAGCAGAAGCAGGCATCAATAGACTAAAGCCCAATATAAACCAAGTAGGCGTGCTTCCACTTGATTATTCCATGATGCTACCGGCACCAGGCCAGGGTGCCTTAGGCTTAGAGGTTCGTGCGAATGATGTGCTGATCAAGAAATTGCTAAAGCCTTTACATTGCGCAGAGACTTTTGCTTGCGTGCAAAGCGAGCGAAGCTTTCTAAATGCGATGGGTGGTGGTTGCAATGCGCCCCTAGGATCATATGCTTCGACGGATGGGAAGCATTTGCATCTAAGAGGTGTTTATTACCAAGATGATACCGCCAAGGCGATTCATGCAGAAGTTAAAGGCCTTGCAAAAAATGCCCTGGCTATTGGCATCCAATTAGCGGATAGGGTAAAAGAGCAAAGATGAGGAGTGATCAGACTAAAGGGACTTGTTATCTGGTTGGAGCTGGGCCTGGGGATCTAGGGCTATTCACTTTGAAAGCGAAAGAGCTGATCCAAAAAGCTGATGTCATTATATATGACTACCTGGCAAATCCTAAAGCACTTACTTGGGCAGGTCGCCATGCTGAACTCATCTATGTTGGTAAAAAGGCTAAAGAGCACACTTTAAAACAAGATGAGATCAATCATTTGGTTGTTGAGAAGACTAGGTTGGGGAAGTGTGTCGTGCGGCTAAAAGGAGGGGATCCCTATATCTTTGGTCGTGGTGGTGAAGAAGCTGAGGCTCTAAAAGCAGCCAACCTATCATTTGAAGTAGTCCCTGGAATCACCGCAGCAGCAGCGGCAACTGCTTATTCCGGGATACCATTGAGTCATCGAGAGCATACGACATGTATCACTTTTATAACTGGACATGAGGATCCTACAAAAGATAGGTCTATGGTTAATTGGAGAGCGCTAGTGGAAACCGGTGCGACATTAGCAATCTACATGGGAATGGGGCGTCTTTCAATTATCGTGGAGCAACTTGTGCAAAGTGGTATGAGTCCGGAGATGTCTGTCGGTGTGATCCAATGGGGTTCTACTCCTAAGCAACGTAGCGCAGTCGGAACGTTGTCTACAATTGTGGATGTTGTTAGGCAATCAGGTCTCGGGGCTCCTTCCATTATCATAGTAGGTACTGTCGTGGAGATGCAGCAACAACTTCGCTGGTTTGAGGACAAGTCTTTATTGGGTCAGCGTATGGTGGTTACACGAACGAGAAAGCAATCGAGTCGTATGGCTGCCTTGTTAGCAGAACGCGGTGCAGATGTCATGGAGTTACCAACCATTCGTGTAGAACCAATCATTCAAGAAAGAAACTGGTTATCAAAAGTCAATGAAATAGACTGGTTGGTGTTTACTAGTCCGAATGCGGTCGATTTCTTCTTTGAATTTTTTGTCAAAGAACATGATATACGTAAGTTAGTGTCTGTGAAGATAGCTACCGTCGGTCCAGCAACTGCTGAGCGAGTGCGAGCTCACCATTTGAAAATAGATTTGCAGCCCAAAGTTTATACCGCCCAAGGTTTAGTTAATGAGTGGAAGGATCAGGGAGCAAAGATCTTATTCCCATGCAGCAACTTAGCA
This sequence comes from Verrucomicrobiota bacterium, assembly GCA_039192515.1. NCBI lineage: Bacteria > Pseudomonadati > Verrucomicrobiota > Verrucomicrobiota bacterium. The sequence continues at coordinate 24,200 of JBCCXA010000027.1, forward strand.
AAGCGAGATCTAGAAGAAGGCTTAAAGGCAAAAGGCTCAGAGGTTAAGAGAGTTGAAATTTATCAAACAGTGCCTGAAACACAGGATCTAGGAGGAACTAGAGAACGGCTTTGTCGTGAAGGTGCTGATTGGGTTATTTTTAGCAGCTCCTCTGCGGTTGAGAATTTCCATAAGCTTGATCTGAGCTATCCTAACGAATCTTGTCGATATGCTAGTTTGGGGCCTGTAACTTCTCAATCTATGAAAAAACTTGGCTATTCCGTAGACTTGGAGGCCAGTGAAAGTACCATAGACAGGCTCGTCGCTGAAATAGAAGAGGCAAACTTAAGAAAATAGTCTACAATTACTTTATTTTATGGCATCTGTTGAAGAATTATTTGACGAGGGTAATACCGAGCTCGCGATGGGTGAGCTAGAGAAAGCTGCGGAGTATTATCGCCAGTGTGTGAAGATAGATGCTCAGTTTTTTGATGGTTGGCATGCCTTGGGCATGGTTCTCATGAAATCAAAGCAGTATGAGGAAGCCATTGAGGCAGGTAAAAAGGCTATTGAAATCAGACCCAATGATCAAATGGCTTACACAAGTTTGTCTCTCGCATATGTTAGAAATGGTCAAATTAAAGAGGCTGAAGATATGGGGGCTAAGGCAAGAATTCTTTCCTGGGGGGGTAAGGTTGTTAAGGACAACTCAAAAGATGAGACACAGTAAAAAGGAGGTGCTTGCGTGGCTCCTATCTAGAATAAAATTCAACACTCAGTTGAGAAACTTCCACTGGATCATCTCGCAATGATTTTTGTAAAGTGAATCCATACTCAGTGATTAGTGATCTGCAACGTCCTACATCGCATTGCGAGTGGTGAATTTCAATAATAAGGTGCTTAGCTTGTGATAGGAGCTCGGGGTAGTTTTCAAGAAAATCTTGTTCGGCTCCCTCTATATCGCATTTTATTAAGTCTATAGTGGAGCCTTGGGTTACATGATTGAGGTTGAGGTAGGGGACCTTAATGAGTTTTCGTTGCTGGCTAAATAATCCGCCGGAGAGTGGCGTAAGTGAGTTATAGCAGGATACTTGGTAATCGGTGATTTCAGCTTTTCCTTCTATATTACCCACTAGGCCGCAATGGACTTTAACACATTGTTCAATGGCTTCTTTATTCTCTTTGATTCTTCTGATGAGGTCTTTGTATGTTTTTGGGTTCCCTTCGATAGAGTGAATTTTGATTTTTTCTGGTTCTAATTTATTTTGAAGATATAAATCCAGGGTGCGCAAGGTAAAGAGCCCTGAATTCGCACCTAAATCTAGTACACGAAAGATTTCATGAGACCCGGGCTTAATGTTTTTTATGATGCTTAGGATGGCTTCATCATATTCTCCCTGAATAAATATTTCATTGAAGACAACCCAATCATTGATTCCATAAAAGTTATTCTGTAGACCTGATTTAAGTTGAAACCCTAAACAGAGTGTCTTGAAGATTTTCTCAAATTCAATGCTGGTGGCGATATCTTTTTCATTCCAATTAAAGGGGTTCATAGGAGATGCCTAAGAGTAGTAACGCCAATTAATATTTGGGAAAATATTATTTCTCCATTCGCAGTTACCTAAGAAATCTTGGTCGATTTGGTTTGTTTTAATTTGGTCATAGAGGCGATTAAAGCGATTGAGATGGTCTTTCGTTCGCTTAACAGCATAAGGAACCATGGTCCCTGTCTTCATGATAAATGCCCAGTCGGAGGATTGTGCTAGGAGTAATTCACGAGCGGCCTGCTTCATGGCACGCTCAGTAAGTCCATAACAGTCCCTAAATTGTCTAGCTAATTCGGTCATGCGTTCTGCAGCAATGTGTAGGTGAGGGTAAATCCATGAGTTAGATCCTTCTAACCAAACATCCCAATAGCCTTTATTTCCCCACGATGATGCCGAAGGTGTGGCAATTTGGTGGGTAGAAAACTTTGTCAAATATTCACTAGGAGTGATGGTTTTAAGAGTATCCTGATCACACGCTATTTTGCGTAAGAGGTAATCGAGGAACATAGGTCCTTCGAACCACCAGTGTCCGAAGAGCTCAGCATCGTATGGAGATATAATGATGGGCTCTATGCCCATAGCCCCATGTAAGTGCTCCACCTGTTTTTCACGGTTGAACATAAAATTTCCAGCATGTGAAGCTGCTTTTTCTCTAGCCCACTCCGGGCGATAAACTTCTTTGTATTCGGTTTTCCCAGTAATGCGATGGTATTTTAAACCCGTAAATTTACGCATTCCATTTGGCTGGATATAATTCTTAATGTATTCGAAGTCCAGGTCATACCCTATATCACGGTAGAAGTCGCGATAATCAGAGTCTCCTGGATATCCTTCCTCTGCACTCCATACTTGTTTACTTGACTCTACATCTCGCCCAAAAGCTGCAGGACCACATCGAGTGAAAACTGGGGAAAATATACTGTGCTGCGGACGTGGTTCAGCATGGATAAGTCCATGAGTGTCCACAATGAACCAGCGTATCTCTGCCTCTTGGAGAAACTTTTCAATCCCTGGGGTGTAGGCACATTCAGGGAGCCAGATGCCTCTAGGAGGGCATCCAAAACACTCTTGGTAATGATCGCGAGCGACCATAATTTGAGCACGAACTGCCTCGGGGTAATCTGTCATCAATGGGAGGAAACCATGTGTCGCGCCACAGGTGATGATTTCCAATTTACCCATCTCTTGAAACTTACGAAATGCACCCACGAGATTCCGACCATACTTGTCATTGAAAACATGCAGGCAATTCTTAACAAGGTTATGATAGAACCAAGCAACTTCGTGGTAGTGATGGTCATGATGACGAGTTCGGTCAATTTCTTTTTCCGTGAGCTCTAAAAGTTTAACGAGGTTGCGGTTGTAGCGCTCCTGCAAAAGAGGGTCTAGCAGCATGGAACATAACGGGGGTGTCATGGACATGGTCAAGTGGAAGTCAATACCGTCATGAACCAGTCCATCCATCATATTGATCAGTGGGATATAGGTTTCCGTAATGGCTTCATATAGCCAATCTTCTTCTAGAAACTCATCGTATTCAGGGTGGCGCACATAGGGCAAATGAGCATGTAAAATAAGGGATAAGTAACCTTTAGGCATAATTTAATTTAACTATACCACACTTCAGATCGTATTAGTCAATGGGAATACCTCGATTCAATGAAAATGCCACAGCATGCTTCATAAGTTAGATGACAATATACTTTCTTTGCCGGGTTTGTTAGCCTATCCAACATCGAGGCTTGTGGCTCTTGCGGTTTGCGTGTAAAAACTTTACAAGAATGGCATGAATGAAAGGAAGAGTCGTGAAAAAGATAGTATTGGCTTTAGGGTATTTAGGTGCGGGATTGGTTCCTTTTAGTTATGGCGATTCCGCATCAAGGCCCAGTTTTTATGTCAGTTATTATGGTGGAGCAAACGTGTATCATGAGTGGTACGATGAAGAAAGCGGTGCTTCTCTAGACTCGGATGTAGGTATTGTAACGGGCGGGGAGATCGGCTACGAATGGCAGGGCTTTTCTATTTTACACGGGGTTAGTCTGATTCCTGCTGCCGAAGTAGAGCTTTTCTATAACGAGCTTAATAGTGATATCTCTGCCTCTGGGCTGACTGCTGAATCAAATGCAGAAGGTATTGTCGTTACGGCTAATCTTTTATTCAAGTTCGACTTTAATCAACCTATTAGACCCTATTTGGGTGGAGGGGTTGGCTTCACCTATACCGAATTTGAAGCTGAATTAGGTGGGGTCACGATTGCTAATGGAGATGATGAAGGTTTTGCAGGTCAAGGCATAGCAGGTGTGGAATATGTCTTTGATCAGAGCTGGCTTCTTTATACAGAATATAAGTATCTCCAATTTGAAACCGGTGATTCTATAGGCCAGCATCTTATCGTGGGTGGATTGGGGTTTAGGTTCTGATGGTTATTTAGCACTTAATTTAATCTAAATAACGCTTCAGGAACCTAAAGATCTGAGCAGGATTTTGGCTAAGGAAGAGTTTTTAGATATGCTTGGAGTCTGCTTCATCCTTTTTCTCATAACCGGACTCCTGGCGCTGGTGGTTCACTTCATTCTTCTTGAGGTAAGCTTCGAAGACATCGTCGGCAGTCATGCCTAGCGCTTGTGCTAAAGATACGAGAAAATGAAAAAGGTCAATGACTTCGACCCGAGCATTCTGTTGATCAAATTTCTGATATTTTGCCCACCATTTCCAAGGAACGCTGTCTATGAGTTCTGCCATTTCTTGGCTCATGGCTCTGGTGTAATTTAATACCCATTTGGTCTTTTCTTGTTCAGAAAGATTATTTAAATCAACGCCAATACGCTTGTTTAGTACACCTTGGAGGCGGAAAATTTCCTCTAACTTATCTGGACTACTCATCTAGAGTTGATAGCGATTTCATTCTCTCAGTGCAAGGGTGTAAAGCAATTGGTAGAAAGTAGGCTAATAATATTTAGGGTGAGAGCATTTCAAAAGCATTTGATTGCTCTTGCCGAGAGGTTGAGAAAGCAAAAATAACCATCTGTTGAGCCGTAGCCGTGTATGGCTCGGAATGAGCTTAGTATGAGGAATTTGATACATCTTTTGTTTTACTTAAAAAAGATGCCTGGATTCGCGAGCTTGGGCAAAAAGAGGTGCGCTTTAACATAATAATTTTTTTGAGATAGGATTTGCGACTCAATAGAGTCAGGGTATTGTTTTCGCAAAGTTAAGAAATAAATATGGAAAACGTAGTTATCATTGGTTCAGGATGTGCAGGTTGGACTGCCGCGGTATACACAGCTAGGGCTAACCTCAAGCCTATCTTGATCACGGGCCAGCAACCCGGCGGCTTGCTCACAACTACAACAATCGTTGAAAATTACCCAGGTTTTACTGATGGGGTGGACGGCAATGAGCTTATGTTCAGCATGCAAGAGCAAGCAAAGCGTTTTGGGGCAGATGTCAAGTTTATGAGTCTGGTCGAGAAGGTGGAGCAAATAGAAGACTATTTTAAGGTGACTGTCGATGGATCGGAAATGGAAACCAAGTCAATCATTGTAGCTGTTGGAGCTGGGCATCGTCATCTAGGCATACCTGGCGAAGCAGAGTTAGATACGAAGGGTGTCACCTATTGTGCCACTTGCGATGGAGCTCTACCCGTTTTTCGAGATAAGCCACTGGTGGTGGTCGGCGGTGGAGACTCTGCTTGTGAGGAGGCTATGTATCTGACGCGATTTGGTTCTATTGTTTATCTGGTGCATCGCAGAGGTGAGTTACGAGCATCCAAGATCATGGCGGAACGTACCCTGGCCAACGAAAAAATCAAGCCAATTTGGGATACGGTAGTAGAAGAAATTACTGATGTGAGTAGTGATGAGGTCACTGGAGTTAAGTTGAAAAATCTTAAAACGGAAGACGTCAGCACGCTAGACTGCGCTGGTGTGTTTGTTGCTATTGGACATGTGCCAAACACACAAATTTTCAAAGGCCTTTTAGATATGGATGGTGCAGGCTACCTCCAATTGCAGGAGGGTAGCAAAACGAATATTAAGGGTATCTTCGGTGCTGGAGATTGTGCGGATTCGGTTTATCGCCAGGCAGTTACGGCGGCAGGAATGGGATGTATGGCAGCTATTGATTGTGAGCGCTATTTAGCCAGCCTTAATTAGGCTATTGTGAGTTTAACAATCATCAGTTGTCGCCTTTTTCACGCATAAGGCGCTAAGATCTATAGTGAATGATAGACCCGTTGTTTTACTGACTAACTTCTTTGGTTCGCAATAGATAGTTTTTATGACATCATCAACGCTAAGACTTGAAATACCAACACTGCTGTCTTGAAAAAGTATTTAGAATTATTGTGAAGCAATATGCGTTCTTTCATCCCTTTTGGATGTCCTTTTACTCTGGAGATTTATACCGTGATGTTGCATACAACTGGCGGGGTTTAGCTCTAGGCACCCTGATTTTAGTAACAGCATTTTCTTCTGTCTTGTTGACGATAGTATTTTACCAGGCACAGGTTTTGCCCTATCTTGAAGAAATTGCTCCCAAGATGATTAGACAACTGCCTTTGATTTATCTTAGAGATGGCATAGCAGAGACTCCCCAAGCGAAACGTTATGAAATTTTTGACGAAGATTTAGATAAAATGATAGCGGTCATTGATACATCTGTAGATGACATACCAAGTGATTTAGGCGGTGCAGCTAACCTATTTATAGGTAGGCAAAGCTATGGTGTTAAGTTATTGGAAGAACAGGAAATGAGGGAAATTAAATTTGTTCAAGGTAAGTCTTTTGATATTGACCAAGAACTTTGTTTTAAAATGTTAGATGCATTTAGCTTTTGGGTTCGCCCCTTCTCCTTCGTTCTTATTATGAGCCTCCTTTTGTTTTATCGAATGATTCAGCTTTTGTTCATGTCCCTCGGTGGATATATCGTTGCTAAAATCCACCAAATGAATTTGGGTTATTTTGCGGTCCTGCGAATTACGCTTGTTGCTTGCATACCAGCATTCTTAGTTGATTCAATTGTGGGCTTTTACGAAATCACCCATCTCTTGACTCAGCTCTTTATTTTCTCGCTCTTTGGATTTTATATTGTTTATGGATTTGCCCAAGTTAGGAAGCCAATATCCTCTGGCGATAGGTATGAATAGCCTAAAATGATGATATATTTGAGATTAAAGAGTTTAACAGAATATGGTTCTCTAGAAATTTAAAGCCACCTCGAACTCACACTCCTTGAGAGCCATGCCTCGTACCATCCGCATGGACGCCCTATATTCTGAGTAGGATTGCTATGAGGTCAATGGCTGGAAATTGAGCAGGTTCGAAGCGTTAATTAGATCTGATTGAGCTCTCTTATCTCCACACCAGCTGCAGAGGTTGAGATAATAGTACTAAGCGATTTTTGCTTTCTAGTTAAACCACTGGTTACACGAATTTACAATCATTTGGATGCATATGATTAACTACCTTAGCCACTGAGAAGAGGCTATTGAGAGGGTAAACAACCTTGGCATTTACTCATCTATTAAAAGAGAGTTTGCTAGTAATACCATTTAAGACTGAGATATATTATCCTCTCATTGAACAACTAATCCGTGTAAATTATACGCATGAATAAGAGAGATGTTGATAATTTTTATAGTGAAGTTGATTGGAAAAGCGTCGTCAGGTCCCTGAGTAGTTTACTGACGGAAGATGCTTTTTTCATGAAGGATCTCGAGGGCCGTTTTGTGATGAATAATCGACGAGCAATTGAATTTTGCAATGTAGCTACTGAGGAAGAGACTCTAGGGAAAAAAGATGAAGATTTTTGGTCTATGGATAGGGCAAGAATTTATGTAGAAGGAGATCGTATGGTGATGGAGTCAGGTCTCCCCATAATCAACCAATTGGCTCCTGCACCAGAGGAAATAGGATCTGGAAATATGGTTATCTACAGCAAGTTTCCTGTAAAGAACAAAAAAGGGGAGATTATTGGTATTGCTGGAATCCATCGCTTAATAGGTGAAGAAGGCTTTCAATCTACTCAACTCAAACGGCTATATAAAGCTGTGCAGATGATACATAGGGATTTTGCTAGTGATCTATTAACTAGCGATCTTGCAAAATTGTCGGGATTGTCAATCAGTCAATTCAATAGACGTTTTAAACAAATTCTTTCGTTGAGTCCAAGGGAGTACTTGTTACGAGTTCGTGTAAGAAATGCGTGCCGGTTACTTGAAACGACGAGAGAGACAGTATCGAGTATAGCTATGTTTTGTGGATTTTATGATCACAGCCATTTCTCTCATGCTTTTCGAAAACATACGGGATTAAGCCCAACGCGATACCGCAGAGAACATGGACAAGAGATTTAGTATGATCTTTTTTGAATCTTAAAGAATTATCAATTATACGCTATTTATACACAGAAAAAATTTGTTTTTACAAGCTAAGAAAAAGGAATCTGATAAGTTAGTATTTCGAAATAAGGGTAATTCATACTAGAGTTATATAGTTTTTTTTCTTAGCTAATAAATCATGAGACACCTTCTGCTGACTTTATTGATAGTTTCGACATTGCAACTGCAACTGCATGCTACGCCCGGTTTTTATGCCTTGGACAATGCTTTTGCGAAAAAACATCTTAACACGTCAGAGCAAGTGTCACTGCTAAAGAGACTAGGTTACGCTGGCGTGTGTACGGAATTAAAAACTTTTTCTCAAGAATTTGAGAAGGATTTGAAAAAGGCAGGCCTTGGCATACATGCGACCTACATCATCCTAAAGCCAAAAAAAAATTTATTACCTGTAGACCAAGAGGCATTGGATCATATTGCCTATTTTAAAGGTTCGCAAACACTCATATGGTTGACCATAATGAATGGTCCGAATATGGACGATGCTCAGGCTGTGGAGGCGATTAATAAAATCGCAGATACTGCCAAAACGAGTAATCTAAAAGTTGCACTGTATCCACACTATAAATATTACACGGACGTTATGGACACTTGTCTTCGTCTGGCGGAAAAGGTGAATCGGCCGGAGGTGGGAGTTGTATTCACGCTTTGTCATTTTCTCAAACAGAATGATCATAGCGATTTGGAAAAGACCATTGAGATCGCTGCTCCTTATTTGATGTCCGTCCAAGTCAATGGTGCCTACAAAAATGGGAAGAAAAAAAAAGGCTGGTCGCAACTAATCTTACCCCTCGGGGAGGGAGATTTTGATGTGAGTCGTGTTCTGAATAAGTTGGTCAAAATAGGTTACCAAGGTGAATTTTCTTTGCAGTGCTTCAATATAAAAAAAACACCACAAGATCATTTATCCGCGTCTATGAAGGCGTGGCATAAAATTAATGAAAACAAGCCCAAATGAATTAACTTCATTTTAACATTGATTATGAATCGTAGAACTTTTTTAAAAACTTCGTGCCTGGCAATGGCGCCCCTAGTCCTTCCCTCGGGTCTTTTGAGAGGGCAGTCGCCATCAAATAAGATCACCCTTGGCTTTATTGGCATGGGCAGTCAGGGGATACGTCGAAACCTAAACAGCTTCCTGCGTTTAAAAAACACAAAAGTCTTAGCTGTCAGTGATTGTCACATAAAACGTGCTAATTCCGCCAAAAAAGTCGTTGATAAAGCTTATGAGAATAAGGACTGTGTGGTATATCAGGATTTCCGCGAAGTCATCAATCGTAACGATATTGATGCAGTTGTAATTTCTACTCCTGATCACTGGCATGTTCCTATGTGTAACATGGCTATTGAGGCAGATAAGGATGTTTTTTGCGAAAAACCAACGCTGACCATCAAAGAAGGTGACGAACTGGTTGAGAAAGCTTCAAAGAAGCAAACGGTATTTCAGTGGGGCATCGAAGATCGATATCTGCAAAAATATTATTATTTGGCGGGTTGGGCGAGAAGCGGGCTCATTGGAGAGATAAGTAAAGTAACCTGCAAACTCCCCTCGGTATCACCTTTTAAAAGAGAAGAGCCGGCTCCAGTCCCTAAGGGCCTGGATTGGAATCTATGGCTTGGTCCTGCTCCTTACACAGATTACACTCCAAGTGCCTTGGATATTATGCATTGGCGTTTAAATAGTGATTACAGCGGTGGCATGCTTACGGACTGGGGGACGCACTTGTGTGACACTGCACAGATAGGCATAGGGATGGAGGAGAGTGGGCCTATAGAAGTATTCGGGGAAAGCCGTACCCTTGATCCTAAAGAATTTCATAGTGACGCCCCTGTTGACTTCAAGGTCACCTATCGCTATGCAAATGGATGCGAGATGTTTGTTTCAGATTCTGCAGAAAAGATAAGACAGGTTCTCATAGAGTTCGAGGGGACAAAAGGTTGGGTTCGCTGTCTAGGCTGGGATGGTAAACTGGAAGCTAGCGATCCGAATATCATGAAAGTTAGGAGTTTTGGGCCAGAGGCAAATTATTGGCAACGCCCGCCAATGGAGCAGGAGGATTTTATTAATGCTGTCATTTCCAGAGAGAAACCGATATACCACGCCGAAGCGGGAAATAGTCTTTGCACGATGTTGCACATTGGCCACATTGCGCTAAGAGAAGGACGTAAGGTAGGTTGGGATCCAAAATCCAAAAGCTTTACAACAGACAAGCAAGCGAACGAATCATCTATCATCTACCAAAGGAAGTCTCGCACTTGGGATTAGAGATCAGCTGGGTCTTTGCGAGATCCCAGAACAGTCGATTTTCTGGAAGAGTCTATGTTTTTGAGCTTTAAGGCCTTACTTCACAATCCGGCTTTAATGAATACTGAATAAGGAGTGTTCTAGAGCCGTGAATAAAGATGACAGAAAGCGAGTGAATTACCCTCCCAGTAAGTCTATCAACTACTTTGTTCACGAATTATACCTGTTTCGTTAGCTCGCGGGAAGTTTATGGAGTTTTAAAAATGAAAACCACTTGCAAAAGATTTTTGTTTGTATAGGCACTATAGGTTTAATAGATTTGGATTAATCTAGTTGCTAGTTAACTTTAAAGTGCTAAGATTATACTTGTTGTATTACAAAAACGTTGGTGTGTATGAACAAATGGCTGCCAAAAATTATTGAGCTTTTTCGCGAGGAGAAAGATATAAATCTGAGTATGACTATTCAAGCCAAGGGGTACTTGGTAGACTTATGGGTAGAGCATGGAAATGTTAAGAGAGTCGCGGGATGTGCCCCTCAAGAATTATCTCATTTAATACTTGATCCAGATGCATGTATTACAATGCGTCGGTCAGTGAAAGATGATGCCATAGAGGAAGTAAATCTTCCGATTTCAACATTAATCAGCCAATCCGATGAAATGGCTTTTGAGAGTGATAAAAGACGAACAGTGCAAGTGCCTGCTGAAATTATCGAGCGTATTCGAAACAATTACGGGGGCCCCAATTCTAACGATGGTCTCCAGTCGTCTCCATCCCAGTCAATTCCTGACCTAAGTATAGCTCAGGGTAATGGCAAGACTGGGGTTAACGACGTCGTAAGTAGCACTCAAGATATCAATTCGGAGCCGGTTAAGAAAGTTGCTAGAGCCGCACTGAGAAAAATGACCTTAGAGCTCAAAGGTGAAATGTCTGATTTCTGGCTAGGTAGGGGTTTGGACTGTAACATACCGGTAGATGACGAAAAGGCTTCTCGCAGACATTGTAAAGTTTTCTCAATGGGGCATATTTATTTTTTAGAAGATAATCATTCGACAAATGGAACCTATGTGAATGGTTCTAAGGTTCAAAATGTAGGTCTACAAAAGGCAGACTTGATACAGATCGGAGAAACTATCTTAGAAGTAGTTATTCCCGATTCTAAAGAACAGGGTGTTGCGCAGCCTCAAAATGTACAGAGAGGTACTGTGCCTGCAGGGATAGCTAAGCCTCCCATGAAAGTGCCGGCAGCACCAGGGATTCCAGCACCTGCAAAAAGGTCTACCAACAATATTAGTCTGCCTAAATTGCAAGCACCTATACCTGCTATTAAGCAAGTCACAATGCCAGCAAAACCGATAACGCCGGCACAAATTAAAATTCGCTAATCTTTCCTACCTACGTTCGCACTAGCTCTCACTGTGGTAAGGGCTAAAGCAATAAATCTTGATCCAAGCATTTTCACCCGGATGATGCAGTAGAGACTCAAAGATCCACGCAGGATCTTGGGCCCAAGAAACACGGAGTCTCCTAGAGTCAACGGCTAGATATCATCTTTTTGAGACTCATATCCCTACTCTATTAGGATGGGTGGTCCGCGCACTTGATAGCCTCAGCTTCGCTTGGGTACAAAAGAAACGCTCAGATGGTCTCATTGATACATCATGCCCATGCCCGGCATTTCTTTGCTTGTAGCTCTAGCTTTTAGAAATCTCGCTTATTTATTGATGTATAATCGGGATTGAATTATCAGCCTGAATACTGGATAAATGTATGAGGATGAAAATTAATCCTACTAAAGAACCAATATCTATGTCGCAGTATAGTTTAACTGTGGTATCAGTAAATAGATAACGGATACTGGATCCCGCGACCGAGTCGTGGGATGGGGATGACAGGCTTAGTTTTACTGCATTCCAAAATAGGTAATCAGAACATGAGATTTAATAAGGAATGCCGCTACATAGGGATTTTTGCCCCTGTTTTTGCCCTGCGAACGGACCAAGATCTTGGAGTTGGAGACGTTTCGGGGCTTATTGAAATGATAGAATGGTGTGGGGCTCAGAGACTCAATATTCTGCAGATACTGCCAATTAACGAAACAAGCGGGGACAATAGTCCTTACAATGTCATAAGTTCTCAGGCATTAGATATTACTACTCTTTCTTTTCGTTTAGGTAATATACCAGGTCATAGGCCCTCTGATATTAAAGCTCTCATTAGTGCAGAAGCTTTAGATGATTTAAATACAGGAGTGGTCAAATATAGCGATGTGAAAAAGCTTAAATGGCAACTGTGTCGCAAAGCTTATAAGCGGTGGAAGAAGACAAGGGAAGAGGTTGAGGTATTCGATAGATTTTGCGAGGAGCAGCATTGGTTGCAAAACTACGCTTGTTTCAGGAGTTTGATGAAAATTTATAATAGTTCTCCAGCCTGGATGGAGTGGGATAGTACGCATCAAACACCGCAGGATCTGGGTGAATGGCTAAATCGTCTTAATATTAAAAATAGAGAATTATTTGCTACGGACTGTGAATTTTATGCATTTGTTCAATGGTGTCTCTACAGACAATGGGATATGGTGCGCGCTGCTGCTGAAAAGCATGAGGTAGGCTTAATGGGGGATATTCCTTTTGGAGTTAGCAGAAGCAGTGTCGATGTGTGGGCCCAACCTGATTTGTTTAGCTCCAAGTGGAGTGGAGGTGCCCCGCCTGAACCATTATTCGCAACAGATGAATTCACAATCAAATGGGGTCAGAACTGGGGAGTGCCTGTCTATCAATGGGATAAGCATAGGGAAGAGGATTTCGCTTGGTGGAAGGCGAGAATTAAGGGTGTGACGCGATTTTTTGACTTATTTCGATTGGATCATGTTTTAGGTTTTTACCGCATCTATGCTTTCCCCTGGCCTCCAGAGGAAAATAGTAATTTTACAAATCAAACTCGAGAAGAAGTGGAAGTGTCTTTGGGTGCTTTGCCTCAATTTCTTCCTAGTTCGGATGAAACAGAAGAGGGACGGAGAATAAATCAAGCGCAAGGAGAAGAACTTCTCAGCGTAGTATTAAAAGCTGCTGGGGATGCAGTAGTTGTAGCCGAGGATTTAGGAATGGTTCCAGAGTATGTTAGGCCATCCTTAGAAAAATTAGGCATAAGTGGGTTTAGAATTCCTGTCTTTACCCGCCAAGAATGGGATCAAGAATATGTAGCGCCTGAGTCATACCCTTCTCTGACATTTACAACGTTATCTACTCACGATCACCATACGATGGCACAAATGTGGGAGAATTGGTGGAGCGTATTTGAGCAAGCTGATCAATTTGAAGAAGGTGAGGAAAAACAAAAATGCATTCAAGCAAGCTGGGAGCTTTACCGCACTTTACGTTTTGCGAAAATGAATGATGGGGAGCTAGTGAGAAAATATTCTCCTAATGTGCATCATAATATGATAGCACGACTAATGGGTTCTAACTCGTGGCTGGTTGTATTGATGGTCACCGACTTATTCGACTGGGACATTCGTTTTAATGTGCCTGGTCCTGCTGCAGATAGTAATTGGTCTGTAAGGGTACCCCTTTCAGTCAAAGAATTGCAAATCGAAGCAGGTGTCATCGATTGCATGAAGTTATTAAAAAAAGAGATGATCTACTCAAATCGCCTACACGAGAAAAGCGCATAATCTAGAGCAGTCTGTTTCGCTTATTACCGCTGGCTACCCGGAACAGGTATAGAGCTTCTGAGCGTTGAAGCATCTGGCCTTAATTCAGCAGCTTTCTTGTCACGAATTTCCATGACTTTCACACGATGCTCCTCCTGCTTGCGCAACAGCTCAATCGCATCGTTTTGTGCAGGAGCTGTGGAAAGGGGGGTATAAGCCTTGGAAGTGTGATTGTAACTGTTGCGAGGACCATATTTGTAAGGATTAGTTTGATAAGAAAAGTTTGGCTGATTGTTGGTGGCAAGTGGCGAGCCAGGTATATTGTCATAGGGATTATAGACGTCCAGTGCTTTGCCAGCTTCAAAAATATTTTCCTTCAAGGCGTTAGTCTCATCAGGTTGAGTTAAGAGAGGCGGTAAATTTCTAGATTCTTGGTTAAAAACCCCGTTTCCAAGAACCGAGTTACTGTGCTGATGCATGCTCAAGTAGCTTTGATAAAGTTGAGTTCTATCTCTCGAGTTAGTTACAAGATTTGCATCATTGAGATTAAGAGGGTTTTGAGACTTATTGCCTAAGTTTTGATCTTGGGAATCTTGTATATCTCTTCTATTTAATAAAAGCTGACGTTGATCGTTATTCGCTTGGGAATCTTCAAGGGCTTGTTTGGCTTCAAGATCTTGTAGTTCTTTACGCTCTTTTAAACCTTCTAAAAGCCAATTTTCTCGCTTTTCTATGGTGTCTTTTTCTTCTTCTGAGAGCCTTGGTATTTTAGGGCGGTAGTTTGGTTTTACAGGTGCAACAGATTTTCTCTTGTAAGCAGGCTCTTCTATTTCTATCGATGAGTTGAGAAGCGGCCGCAGAGATATTTTGTTAAGATCCGTTTTGCCAGATGGACTTTCTGTGACTTTGGTTTCTTGAGTATCTGAGCCATGAACAAGGATGCCAGAATTTAAAGTAATGATTAAGGCAAAGGTAAACGCCACGAACTTCATACCTTTATAAACTAGCATTAACAAGCTGTTCGGTCAACCTGCCTATTCTTTTGGCAAGCAATGCGGAAATGTAAATTCTCTAACCTGCAACAATTTATCTTTAATTTTTTAAAGTAGAGCTCTACGTTCTGAACACTATGGAGGACTCGGATGAGCTCACATCCGAAAATCAGCTCGTTTCTGACCAACACTTGGTAGCTCAGGTATTGGAGGGAGACGTGAGTTGCTTTGATGAGTTGATTCTACGTTATCAAGAGCGCCTCTACGCAGTCATATATAACATGACCTCGAATCATGAGGATACAAATGACTTGCTTATGGAGACCTTTGATAAGGCGTTTAGAAGTTTGAGCTCCTACAGGCGTAATGCTTCATTTTACACTTGGATTTATAGAATAGCGGTTAATCGAACCCTTAATCACATACGTAAAAATAAGAAACTTAAAAAAAACATGAGCCTTAATGATGTGGATTTAGATATAGCTAACCAGTTGGAAATGATGGACTTAGCTAAAGGATCTAACCCTGAATCAGTTGCAGTTCTGACAGACTTACAAAAAAAATTGAACGAATCCATGCAGAAGCTGTCTGAAGAACATAGAGCGGTAGTGGTTTTGCACGATATCGAAGGCTTAAGTCATAGAGATATTGCTGAAATTATGGATTGCACTGAAGGAACGGTGCGTTCTAGACTCCATTACGCTCACAAAAACTTACAGAAATATTTATCGAAGATTTGGAATGAAAAAAGATAAGGACTTAAAGATAACAGAATTACTAGCCATCAAAAAAGCGGAAACTCCTGGCAGAGAATACTTTACGCATTTTGTTAAAGAGTTTCATTCCTATCAAAGATCATCTATGTTTCAAGAGGAGCAGTCACCTATCTGGAAAAGATGGATCAAAGATCTTCAAGAGGTCATTACATTTCAGCCTCGGCAGGCCTTGTCTTACGGCTTGGCTTGTGCAGTTCTGATGCTTCTTGGTGTTTTTGCGGTTCAAGAGACAAGTCCAGTGCAGCAGACCAAATCAGATAATATGGCTCAAAAGCTTGGGGCGCAGTCTGAGAACTACCAAGTGGGAGCCCGTCTCTATAAAGATAGCTTCCTCCAGCAGGGAGATCTGATTCCTGTAGCCTCGAAGTCGTTTGAGCAGGACTTCCAAGATTCGCAGTACGTGACTGGAAAGACAGTAGCCCTTTCTTATGACACCTCTTTGGCTTTCTAGTATATCCCGATGCTGTAGTCGTTCTCTTGTGTCGTGGCTTATTCTGGCCGTGGTATTGTCTACAGTGCATCTCTCGGCTGGGGTTATAGATGAAATAGGACAAGAAGTTCAGAAGGTTTTTGATAAAGCTTCTCCCTCCGTAGTTCGAGTTCGAGGACTTGGAGCTGCCAAACCATTAGCAGGGACAGGATTCTTTATAGACGGTCATGGAACAGTTGTTACTTCATATAATGTGGTTCACGAAGCACGTAAAGCTTGGATAGAGTATCAGGACAAAAAAATAGAGGCCCAGATCTACGGAAGAGATATTCGAAGTGGAATTGCGGTTCTCAAAACGGATCTTAGTAATACTCCGCACCTTAAATTTGGTGATTCGACTAAACTAGCAGTTGCCAAAGCTGTTATTGCTGTTGCGTATCCTTTCGATCTTCCTGCGGCACCATCTTTTGGGATTGTTACCGGGTTCGATGCTCGATATCTGAATTACTTTTTTGCAACAACTTATGTCCGCACTTCCTTAAAAGTTAAACCTGGGCAAATCGGAGGCCCCCTCTTGAACAGTAAGGGTGAGATTGTAGGGATGTTAGCTCTCGCTATTCAGAATGGAACAGAGTGTTACTCTATACCCATTAAGTCGGCTCAAAAAGTGATTGATGACCTCCTAGAAACTGGTGAGGCTGAGTATGGTTGGGTTGGTGTTGGAGTCGTAGAGGGTAAACCAAGAGAAAATGGAGATAGGCCTGTAAGAGTTTCCCAGCTATATGATGGAGCTCCTGCTGCTAAAAGTGGCTTGGCTCCAGGGGATGTTATTCTAAAAATTGGCGACCAAGCAATTAAGCATCCCAGTGACGTATTAGACGTGGCTTTTTTCTCAAGCGTTGGAGACAAATTAGATGTTCTAGTTGAACGAGATGGGAAAGAGGAAGTATTTAGTTTTCCTGTGGTTGCTAGGCCTAATACCAGCCCACTTGTTCGCCCAGTTCCCGCACATCGTTTACCAGATGGTTACCAAGTACCCAGAGAAACCGTTGAGAAAGAGGATTCAGTTCTCATTCCGGTGAAGAGTACCAACCAGGGCTCATAAAAGCACTGCCATTTCTTTCCAAAAAATTTTGCATTATGTCTTTTTCTCCTTTTCAGTCTGGGTAATTCGTATAGATTTCGCACATCTATGCCAGTCGCAACACCCAAGCAATATGAAGCCATGTTGGATGCTGCCCAAGAGGGTGGCTATGCCTATCCAGCTATTAATGTTACCTCTATCATCACAATCAATGGAGCCTTGAAAGCCTTTGCAGATAAAAAATCAGATGGGATTATCCAAGTATCTACTGGGGGAGGGGCTTTTGCTTCTGGCTCTGAAGTAAAGGACATGGCCTTAGGTGCAATTGTATTAGCAGAAGCAGTCCACCGCCTGGCCGATAGATATGATATTTTGGTTGCATTACATACCGATCATTGTCAGCCGGCCAAAGTAGATACATTCTTAAAGCCTCTTATTGCAGCAACTGCTGAGCGTCGAAAAAAAGGCTTAGGAAACTTATTCAATTCCCATATGCTGGATGCTTCGGAGCTGCCTCTCAATGAGAATTTGGCTTTATCTGGAGAGTTACTTAAGACATGCGCAGAGCAGGAAATGATACTAGAAATTGAAGCCGGAGTTGTAGGAGGGGAAGAAGACGGTATGGATCATTCTGACCAACCTGCGGAGAAACTATACACTACGCCTGAAGATATGATGGAAGTTTATGAAAGTTTAAAGGGCAAGGGACGTTATCTATTTGCTGCTACTTTTGGTAACGTTCACGGTAGCTATAAGCCAGGGGCTGTGCAGTTGCGTCCGGAAATTTTAAAACAAGGCCAAGATGCCGTCATGGGTAAATATGGTAAGGAAGCGGAATTTGACCTCGTTTTCCACGGAGGTTCAGGTTCAGATCTTTCAGATATTCGAGAAACTCTCGATTATGGTGTTGTGAAGATGAACATTGATACCGATACGCAATACGCTTTTACTCGTCCAATTGTAGATCATTTGATGACGAACTATGATAGTGTCTTAAAAATAGACGGTGAAGTTGGGGATAAGAAAAAATATGACCCGCGCACTTATCTTAAGAAAGCAGAGCTATCATTAGCAGAGCGTTTAGCTGAGGCTTGTGATGATCTTCTCTCTACGGGCAAGACCATTGCTTAAGCCTCGATGATGCATAACAGCTTGGGCCAGAAGGAAAAGAGAGTCAAAGAAGCTGTATGCAGTAGTGATACCTCAATAAGACTCTTTGTTTGTTGGGGCGAAGATTTTACACAGATTCTTAAATCTTTTTTTGCATGATTGGAATGAAAACTCTCCGAGTATTTTCTAAAGATTAAGGCATTGCCTAATCTTCACTATGCCTAGTGCTATCATGAAAAGAATGCCCGCAGTGGTAGCAATCATTCCTGAAGTGCTGGCACTCGAGAACTCAATACTTGAGATTAACTGATTGAAGAACTGCGGTAGCCCCCAGATAGCTAGGACATGTCCCAAAATTCCCGATAGCGCCGCAAATAGAAGAGTCAGTAAGAGGGCCCAGTGGAGTTTATGTGTCAGGAGCAATGCTGTTGCTCCTGGCACAATAAGCATGGCGATTACTAAAATACTACCTACCGCTTCAAAGGCCATTACGGCAGTGATGGAAGTGAGGGTGGTTAGGCAGTAGCGCATGAGTTCGGGGTGGAAGCCAAGTGTTGCTGCCAAAGAGGGATCAAATGCACTTATTCTAAGTTCTTTATAGAACAAAAGAGTAAGGGCAAGGTTTACAAGCAGCATAATGGCAGATTGAGTTGTGACTAATGGGACTTTTCGAAAATCCACGACCGCTGTTTCAATCGAACCATGTAAAACACAATCAGGGTTTAAATCAACGTGATCTGAGGCAACTCGAATCAAAATAAGACCCAAAGCAAATAAAGAACAAAAAACTACTCCTAAAGCTGCACCGCTTTCAACTTGCCCGAAATTTTGAATCAGTCTTGTTAAAGCAATAGTGATGATTCCTGCAGTAGCTGCTCCTAAGAGAATGACAAACCAATCTCGAGAACCAGTTAAAAGAAAAGCTAGGGCTATACCAGGTAAGATTGCATGACTGATCCCGTCACCTATCATGCTATTACGGTTTAGAATGAGGAAAATCCCCGGCAAGGCACAAGCCATAGCAATTAAAGCCCCAGTGAGAACAATCCACGAATCAAGGGAAGTCCAGTTTATTTGATCTAGAAAAAACATCAGGTAGCAGCTTTCTGCTCAAGCTTATGAGGGCTCGTAGGGACGCGTAAGCCGTATCTACCCGCATGCAATAGATCTTCAAGTTGGCTCATGAGCTGAGGTTCCAAGATATGCTCAATAGCATCGGCATCTCTATCAACCTGGCCAGGCGCAACATCGGCATATTCGATGAGATACATTTCCCATAGTCGATGATTGCGAACAACCCGTTGAGCTTGCCCCCAGCCACTATCAGTTAGTCGATAGAAATTTTCTCCTCTTTGCTCATCTCTTTTACCTTCAACTTGCTCAAGTAATTGGTCGTTTTGTGCTTGTCTTAATAGCCTCTTGAGCTCAGCTTGGTTCCAAGAGCGCCTGCTTAAAATAGCCTCGTAGCTTAGGCTTGTATCTGATTTGTTTTGTATGGCTCCAGAAGTTTCAAGGCATTCGTAACATGCTCTTAGCAAGTGTTGGCTATTAATTCTGCGAGTGATTTGGCAATGGGCCAGGTAACGCACCAAAAGGCCACGCGAAGTTCCCAAAAACATACTCAAGCTAAAGATCGTTGTTGCGGTTAGAACAATGACAGCTCCAGCAGGAAATTTAGGGAAAAGAGCACTCAAGAATACCCCAATGAAAGCACTTGCTGCACCTAATATTGCTGAAAGAATCAGATTGGTCATGAGTTTCTCACTCCAAAATCGAGCGGAAGCAGATGGAATGATGAGCATCGCGACAACAAGCAATAGGCCGACTGCTTGTAATCCTATCACCGTTACCACAACAACAAGTGCCATTAATATTAGATCCAATCGGCTTGCTGATATGCCTTGGCTCTCCGCAAAGGCTGTGTCAAAGCATAGAACCGTGAATTCCTTAAAAAATAGAAAGGTAATTAAGCCTACAACCAAAGTAATGGCTAAAATAATATGGGTATCCATGGCGGTCATAGATGCAGCTTTCCCATATATGTAATGCTCAAGCCCTGCTGAATTACCTGTTGGCATTTGCTGTATGAGCGTGACGAGTGAAATACCTAAGCCGAATAGAACTGAGAGTACAATAGCTAAAGCCGCATCATCCTTGAGGCGGGTCCATTTTGGGATGAGAACCACTAACCCCATTCCTATTAACCCTGTCAGTGTGGCACCTAGCAGTAATAAGGGAAGGGACTTGCCATTCCCAAAAAGAGTTTCAAAAATTAGGTAGCTTAAAGCAATTCCCGGTAATGTTGCATGGCTTACTGTATCACTTAATAGCGAGCGTTTACGCAATAGAAGGAATGTTCCGATTACACCGGAAACTACTCCTAAAGCTGAAGTTCCAAGAAATACAATTCGTGTATTGTAATCTTGCATAAATGCTACTCTCTTTATCTCAGTCCACATAGGAAGTTCAAAAGAATGAGTCTGGCCTATAGCGTGACTACTGGACTGTAATATGCCTAAAAATAGAATTAGAGAGAAAACAAATCGAGGAGACATGAAAGAATGTCTTTACCGTTTCAATTCCTCAGAAGCCACGGTCCCGGCTGCTTGTTCTAGTAATGGATGGTGACCACCGTATGTTTTACGTAGATTTTCGGGGGTAAAAACTTTAGAAATAGGACCGTGTGCTACAACTCGCATGTTTAGTAAAAAGACATAATCAAAATATTCTTGGACTGTTTGCAAGTCATGGTGAATACAAACAACAGTCTTACCCTCATCACGGAGTTCTTGCATGATTTTTACGATAGCTCGCTCTGTAGATGCATCAATACTAGCAAACGGTTCATCCATTAGGTAGAGGTCAGCATTTTGCACAAGGGCACGCGCCAAGAAAATACGTTGTTGTTGGCCCCCAGATAATTGGCTGATTTGGCGGTCAGCATAGTCAGCAAGTCCTACCTTTTCTAGAGATTCTAGAGCTAACTTTTTATGCTTGTTCATAACAGGTAGGCACCAACCAATTTTTTTGTAGAGTCCCATAGCAACAACATCTCTTGCACTAACAGGAAAGTCCCAATCAACGCTCTCGCGCTGTGGAACGTAGGCAACTCGATGTTGGGATTTTTTATAGTTTTCACCAAAGTATTTGATGTGGCCGGAGATTTTAGGAATGAGATCTAGGCTTGCTTTGAGGAGTGTGCTTTTGCCTGCTCCATTAGGGCCTACAATTGCAGTCAGTTTACCGGCAGGCACTTTCATATCAAGGTCCCATAAGACGACCTTGCGGCGGTAAGAGACATTGAGATCAGTTATAGCGAGTGGCTCCTCTCGGTGAGTAGTACTATGAGTACTTACCGTTGAGCTGGGCGACAGGCTTTCTGTTGTTTTCATAGTCATAGTGCTGTTAGGATTCTTGGTTAGAAGGGTTTTGTTTAGGTTTGGATAATTGACCTAATAAGCCTTTGGCAGGTGCATTTCCACCTAGAGCTCTAGCAATTGTTGTCGCATTGGAGTCAAGCATCCCAATGTAAGTTCCTTCGTAGGTGCCTGGTTCCCCCATAGCATCAGAAAAGAGGGCTCCTCCGATAGTCACCTCATGTCCTTTCGATTTAGCTCCCTCAATAATCGCTTGAATATTTTTGTCGGCGACACTTGTCTCGACAAAGATTGCTTTAATCTTCTGCTCCACAATAAAGTCAACAAGTCCATTAATATCCGCTACGCCGGCTTCGGACTCTGTGCTCAAACCTTGCGCAGCTTTGACTTCTATACCATAGCTTCGAGCAAAATAGCCAAAAGCATCATGAGCAGTAATCAAATAACGTTGTTTTTGCGGAATACTTGCAATGACATCCTTGATATAGGCATCAAGTTTTTCTAGCTCGGCTTGATAAAGTATGAGGTTTTTCTGGTAATAAGGGGCATTCTCAGGATCGAATTGGGAGAGTGCTTGAGCGACAGCAGCAGTGGCTTGTGACCAGGCCTGGACATCCATCCATACGTGAGGGTCTGGATGCCCTTCCATATCTTCAGGTGTGAGTAAATAGCTTTCAGAAATTTCCTCTGTAACAGCATGAACAGGTGTGCCTTTGCGTGCGATCTTTACAAAAGTATCTGTCATACGTCCCTCTAACATCAGTCCTGAGTAAAAGACAATATCAGCTTCCAGAAGCT
Organism: Verrucomicrobiota bacterium; assembly: GCA_039192515.1. Taxonomy (NCBI): domain Bacteria; kingdom Pseudomonadati; phylum Verrucomicrobiota; species Verrucomicrobiota bacterium. The sequence continues at coordinate 46,592 of JBCCXA010000027.1, forward strand.
TGGCTACATCATCACGGGTGGGTTTATATAAGTGTGGATCAACACCTTCGCCCATAAGGCCTATGACTTGGGCTTTTCCTCCGGCTACTTCGCTGACGATGTTAGTAACCATCCCACAGGTAGTTACGATAGTGTAAGGATAACCTCTTTTAGCATTATTCTTCTGGGACATTTCATCTTTACTCGCTGAGCAAGAGATAAATAGAGCTACTAGAGGCAAGACGAAGAGAATCATCAGAAAACGTATAGGATTGTTCATAACACAGGACTCATATTTGATGTGATAAGGATATTGCACATACTATTTATATTAAGCGACTTAATAATAGTTAACTTTTATAATAATTAATATGTAGCACAATATTTGTTAGCGTCAACTAACAAATATCTTGGCAAAGTGTGACTCTCAAAACGCTCAGCTTTAGGTAGTTCAATTATGTAGATCCAGTCACAAGCGATTGGCTGCGCCTTGTCCTCGTGCTTAATTAGTTGTCACTGAAAAAGTGATTTGGCTTAGTATGGGAAAGGGGTGAGTGTATAAAAGGACTGTGAGAAAAGACTGGTAATAGGTACAATAGACGCAAAAGCTGGTCAAAAATGAGAAGTAGTAGTCCTGAAAACA